>JBAPRR010000196.1:0-8390 GCA_049281195.1 Acidimicrobiales bacterium | reverse complement strand
CGATCGGTTCGCGCGTCCCTCCGGCCGTTACGAGCACCCGGACCCCTTCGAGGTCTCTTTCCGGCAGAGAATGCCCCATTTCGACGGAGCTTCCGAGGACCACGGAGGTCACCTCATCGACGATGCGGGCCGGCTCCGCCAACCTTCCGAGCCCGCTGTCTCCACCGGCGAGCCGTCCGGATTCCGGCCACACCACATGGACCCCACGCCGGCGGAGAGTTTGAAGGTTCTCCTGCACGGCGAGGTGCTCCCACATCTCGGTGTGCATGGCCGGGCAGATCACGACCGGCGCGCGCGTGGCGATCACCGTCGACGCCAGAAGGTTGTCAGACAAGCCGATGGCGTACGAGGCGATGAAGTGTGCGGTCGCGGGCACGACGACGATCACGTCTGCATGCTGGCCGAGCCAGGTGTGCGGGATCGGCTCGGACTCTGACCACATGCTCGTGCGCACGGGCTCCGACGCAAGAGAGGAGAAGGTCACCTCCCCTACGAAGCGGGTGGCTTCCTTGGTCATCACCGGCGCAACGTGGGCGCCCAGGTCTACGAGCCTGCGGCACACTTCGACCGCCTTGTAGGCGGCTATCCCCCCGGTGACTCCGAGAACTACGAACTTGCCTTCGAGGGCTCGCTCCCCCACCATCCGAGCCTCGGACCGGCCTTCGTCTAGCTGGCCGGGACGGGAGTCTCGCCGGCTTCTGACGACGACTCCGCCTCGTCCGGTGCCGTGGGCGTCTCGACGACTGCAGCGTCGGCGACCCCGCTCAGGGTCAGCTCTCCTGGCTCCAGTGCCGGCTCGACAGTCTCGACCACTGCCACCAGGTCGGCACCCTCAGGAGTCTCTTCCACCTCCACCTCGACGTCTGTGCGGTGGTAGGTGGTTTTGGAGGTGGCGATCTCTTCGAAGGCGATGGTTAGCGGCTTGCCCGAGACCGAGGTGACCTGGGGCGGGACGATGGCTCCCATCGATTCGCCCAACTGGTTGTAGTAGGAGTTGATCTGCCGGGCACGCTTCGAGGACAAGGCGACCAGAGTGAATTTGGAGTCGACTTTGTTCAAAAGTTCCTCCACAGGTGGGTCCATGAGCGTGGGACGGCGTCTTGCCATTGGGATCCTCCGAGGGGCTTCGCTGCGCGGCGGGTTTGCCAATCGCGTGCGGCGCGCATCGATTATAGCCATTACCTGGGATACAGCCTGATCTATGTCGTCGTTTATGACGATCTCGTCCGCTATCCGCCGACCCAGTTCTTCTTCGTGCCGGCCTATTTCGAGCCGTGCGGAGATGGTCTGGTCGTCCTCACCCCGATTGCGCAACCGCTCGGCCTGAACCTCGGCCGTGGGGGTCAAAAGCAGGATCAGGACTGCGTCGCGGTGCCTGCCGGTGACCTGCTCGGCACCCTGCAGGTCGATCTCGAGAACCATGTCGTATCCGGCAGGTGGGTCCGGAAACGGTGTCCCGTAGAGCTCACCCATGAACTCTGCCGACTCGAGAAAACCTCCGGCGTCCTTCTTGCGTTGGAAAGTCTGCCTGTCGACGAAGACATAGGCGTCCTCAGCTTCACCCGGACGGCGCCCACGAGTGGTGAACGAGCGGCTGAGCCACAGGCGCGGCTCTCGTTCGACCACACGGGCTGCGACCGTTCCTTTTCCGGCTCCACCAGGGCCGGAGATGATGAAGATCAGGATTTCGCCAGGTGCTGAAGCAGAGCGTTTCGCTGGTTGGCCCCCAGGCCCTGAAGTCGCCTGCTCTCTGAGATGCCCACCTGCTCCATGAGCCGACGGGCCTTGACCTTCCCCAGTCCGGGAAGCGATTCGAGAACTGACTGCACCTTCATCTTGCCGATCGTGTCGTCGGAGTCGGCCTGGTTCAGCAGCTCGTCCAGGGACAGTGAGCCCATCTTCAGCTTCTCTTTGACTTCGGCACGCTCGCGGCGGACCTTTGCGGCTTTGTCGAGCGCAGCCTGGCGCTGCTCGGCAGTCAGTGCGGGAGGTTGCGGCATGAGGGCCACATTAGCGCCCGCTTTACCCCACGGCACCAGGGACAACCCTCAAAGGAGCAGGCCCGGCGCCTTTTGGTCAACAGGGCGACATCTCGCCCAGGACAGCAGCCACCTCGTCCCGGATCCTGGCAGACGTTGCCTCGGGGTCGGGAGAGGCAGTGACTGCTCTCCCGATGACCAACAGGTCAGCCCCCGCGGCGATCGCGGCGGCGGGAGTGGCCACCCGGGCCTGGTCGTCCAGTGCGGTTTGTGCGGGGCGGATGCCGGGGACCACGAGCAGCAGACCCGGGGCTGCATTTTTCACCACCGCCACGTCCGCTCCGGCGCAGACAACTCCCCCGCATCCCGACTCGAGAGCTATTCGTGCACGATCGGTCAACACGTCGGTGCTCGCCTCCGAATCGCTCGTCAAAACGGTGACGCCGAGAACCGAAGGGGTCGGTAGTCCGGCCGAGTGCGCGCCGTCAGCCATTCCCGCGGTCGCAGCTTCGACCATGGCATGACCACCCGAGGTGTGGACCGTGGCGTAAGACACTCCGAGAGCGCCCAGCACTCTCGCTGCGCGACCGACCGTCGTCGGGATGTCGTGCAGCTTCAAATCCACGAACACTTCGTATCCCTCAGAGGACAGGGCGACAATGGACTCGGGTCCTGCCGCAGTGAACAGCTCGAGACCGATCTTCGCCACGGCGAAGTACTCGGTGAGCGGTTTCGCGATCCGAAGTGCTGCGACAAGGTCATCGATATCCAACGCAAGCGCCAGGTGCTGTCTCGCATCGTCTCTGAATGTGCTCATGGTTGTTCGGACTCCTGCACCGTTTGATGCCGCAACGTTTGATGTTCCTGATGTTCTTGATGCGCCGACTGTTCTTGATGCTCGGGCTGTTCTTGATGCTGCACTTGCGACAAGGACTCAGCGAATCCCTTGCCCGAATGAACGCCGGCAACGAGATCGCGGGCCCGGTGCACGTTGTGACCCTGGCACCACTTCCTCATCTGCGCGATCACCTTCATGGGGGCTCTCGGATCCCGAAAAGATGCCGTCCCCACCTCGACGGCGTCAGCTCCGGCGAGCATCATCTCGACGGCGTCGAGTCCGCTCGAGATTCCGCCCACTCCGACTATGGACACCGGCAGCCCACCGGGACCCGATGCCGCGCGCGGAAAGGCCTCGCGACAGTCGTGCACCGCTCGCAGCGCGATCGGCCTGATCGCAGGACCTGAAAGTCCGCCTCCTGACCGACCTGATCCGAGCCGGTACGTCGAATTCGGTGCGTCGATGGACATGCCGAGGAGCGTGTTGATGAGCACCAGCGCTTCGGCACCGGCAGAGAGCCCGGCGGCCGCTATCTCGACCAGGTCGGCGACGTTGGGGCTCAGCTTCACCCATACGGGAAGTCCCGCTGTCCTCGATGCGCTGACGGCTTCTGAGGTTGCCGACCTCGAATGGGCGAACATCCGGCTTCTGTCCTCGAGGTTCGGGCAGCTGACGTTCACCTCGATGGCGACCACGCCTTCGGCGCCGGCCAACATCTGCGCAGCGCGCGCGAACTGCTCGACCGTCGTCCCCCAGATGCTCGCGACGACCGTGGCTCCCCGGTCGCGCAGCTTCGGGAGCTCGTCCAGTCGCCAATTCTCGACGCCGGGACCTTGAAGGCCGACCGAGTTGAGCAACCCGCTCGGAGTCTCGCGTAGGCGAGGTCCGGGGTTCCCCTTCCACGGGTACGCCGCGAGTGACTTGGTGACGAACGCGCCGAGCGCCGCATAATCGAGATAACCGGCCATCTCGGTTCCGTGCCCCGCGGTACCCGACGCGGTGAGAACCGGGTTCTGAAGGATCAGCGACCCGACCTGTGTAGTCATGTCGACGGGCCGGCGATTGAAGGGATTGTTCATGTCTCTTCGCTCCCGCCGTCTTCACGCAAGGCAGGCCCTGGAGCAGGGGCCGAATGGATCTCTTGCAGGCTCTGCACAGCAAGGCGATGACCGCGCCATTCCGCGATCCCACCGGCGGCGGCCTTGGCTGCCGCTACGGTCGTGAGGCTCGGTACCTGGTAAAGCTGCGCTGCGGTCCTGATGTACGCCCCGTCCGCACGAGGTCCGCGGCCGCGGGGCGTGTTCACGACCAGCTGGACCTGTCCCGACGAGATCAGATCAGCGGCGTTCGGCGATCCGGATTCGCCGACCTTGGCAGTGACCGTCTCCACGGGCACCCCACGCGATCCGAGATATGCGGCAGTACCCGAGGTGGCTGCCAGCTCGAACCCGAGCGCGCGAAACGCTCTTGCGATCTCGAGGCCGGAGGACTTGTCACGATCGGCAAGCGACATGAACACCGTCCCGGCGTCCGGCAGCTTCGTTCCGGCCGCTATCTGGCTCTTGGCGAATGCGATCTCGAAGTTTGGCCCCACACCCATCACCTCGCCCGTCGAGCGCATCTCGGGACCGAGAAGGGTGTCGATACCGGGGAAGCGGCCGAACGGGAGAACCGCCTCTTTGACGCTCACGTGCCCGCCTACAGAGGGCTCTATCAGCAGGCCTTCGTCGCGGAGCTCCGCGAGCGTCGCGCCGACCATCACCCGTGCCGCGACCATCGCCAGTGGAACGCCTGTGGCTTTCGCTACGAACGGGACGGTGCGACTGGCCCTGGGGTTGGCCTCGAGAACGTAGACGAGACCTTCTTTGACCGCGAACTGCACGTTCACAAGGCCGATGACATTCAGTTCGGAGGCGATCGCCGTCACGTGTTCGACGATGGTCGCCAGGACCTGTTCGGCCAGAGTCTGCGGGGGAAGCGCACACGCAGAGTCCCCCGAGTGAACGCCGGCTTCTTCGACGTGCTCCATGATTCCGGCGATCAGGATCTCGCCGGTGGCGTCTCTGACCGCGTCGACGTCGACCTCGACCGCATCTTCCAAGAACCGGTCAACCAGTACCGGACGTTCCGCGGACACGCCGCCTTCACGTCCTAGCGAACCGTAGGAACCGCCGAGCTCGAGCACCACCTGCTGAAGGCGATCGTCGTCGTACACGATCTCCATGGCGCGACCACCGAGCACATAGCTGGGCCGGACCAGCACCGGGTAACCGATCTTCGACGCCACCGCGAGCGCTTCTTCGACCGTCGTCGCCGTGCCGCCGTCTGGCTGTGGGATACCGAGGCGCTCGCAAAGATCGCTCCACCTCTCCCTGTCTTCTGCGAGATCGATCGAATCGGGGCTCGTCCCGAGGACCAACTCGGCTCCCAGGGCGTGTGAAAGTTTCAGGGGCGTCTGACCACCGAGGCTCACGATCACACCCGTTAGCCCGCCACCGTCGATCGATGCCGCTTGTTCTGCATCGAGGACGTTCGACACGTCTTCGGCGGTGAGCGGCTCGAAGTACAGGCGGTCGGACGTGTCGTAGTCGGTCGACACGGTCTCGGGGTTGCAGTTCACCATCACCGTCTCGTAGCCCGCCTGCTTGAGCGCAAGGCTGGCGTGAACACAGCAGTAGTCGAACTCGATTCCCTGACCGATCCGGTTCGGACCGGATCCGAGAATCACCACCCGCTTTCTCGAGCTCGCCTGAACCTCGTCTTCATCCTCATAGGTGGCGTAGTAGTACGGCGTGTGGGCTTCGAACTCGGCGGCACAGGTGTCCACCGTCTTGAAGGTGGATCTCACACCGACCGCCAATCGTGCCTGACGGACCTGACCTTCTGTGATCCATTCCCCATCCGTGGGAAGTAGAGCCGTGGACAACAGATACGCGATCTGCGCGTCCGAGAAACCAAGACGTTTGATCGAGCGCCATCTGCTCCGGTCGAAGCCGGCGAGCGCGGCCCATGGACCCGACTCCTCGGCGTCAGCTTGGAGCCGCCTACGGGCCTTCGTTATCAGCTCGAGCTGATCTAAGAACCACGGGTCCACTCCTGTCCGAGCAGAGATCACGTCCACGTCGAAACCGCGGCGAAGCGCCGCTTCGAGCTCGAAGATCCGCGAGGGCGTCGGCTGCGCGGAACGTTCGAGCAGCTGATCGTCGTCGAGATCGTCGGTGGCGCCCTCTGCGGGATCGGCGTTCAAGCCGGATCGTCCCTGCTCGAGCGAGCGGATCGCCTTTTGGAGCGACTCGGGGAAAGTGCGCCCGATCGCCATGACCTCGCCCACGGACTGCATCCGGGTGCCGAGATCGTCAGAAGCGCCGGGGAGCTTTTCGAAGGCCCACCGCGGGATCTTCGTGACCACGTAGTCGATTGCCGGCTCGAAGCTCGCCGGCGTGGCGCCTGTGATGTCGTTGGTGATCTCGTCGAGTGTGTAGCCCACGGCGAGACGCGCCGCGATCTTGGCGATCGGGAACCCGGTTGCCTTGGAAGCGAGCGCACTCGAGCGCGAGACGCGCGGGTTCATCTCGATCACGAGGCGTTTTCCGTCTTCCGGATTGACCGCGAACTGGATATTCGAGCCACCGGTCTCCACGCCGACGCGCCGGATGACGGCGAATGCGTCGTCACGCATCTGCTGGTACTCGAGATCGGAAAGCGTCTGCGCCGGTGCCACGGTTATTGAGTCTCCGGTGTGCACTCCCATGGGATCGAAGTTTTCGATCGAGCACACCACTACGCAGTTGTCGCGCCGATCGCGCATCACCTCGAGCTCGAACTCCTTCCATCCGGCGATGGAACGTTCGACCAGGACGGTGTGAACGGGACTTGCGGCCAGACCGCGCGCAGCTGCATGTGCGAGCTCTTCGCGATCGTTGGCGATGCCGGTTCCGGATCCACCGAGGATGAAGCTCGGCCGGATCATGATCGGAAAGCCGATCCGTTCTCCCACCGCGACCGCCTCGTCGAGGGAGCTTGCGAATCCGGAGGACGGCACCTCGAGCCCGATGTCCGCCATCGCCTCTTTGAAGAGATCCCGATCCTCAGCGGTGCGGATCGCAGTGGCGTTCGCTCCGATCAACTCGACATCGAATGCGTCCAGGACTCCGGAGTCCGACAGGTTCATCGCGATGTTGAGGGCCGTCTGCCCGCCGAGGGTGGGAAGCAGTGCGTCGGGGCGCTCGCGCTCGATGATCGCCTCTATCACTTCGGGTACCAGCGGTTCGACGTAGGTGCGGTCCGCGATCTCGGGGTCGGTCATGATCGTCGCCGGATTCGAGTTCGCAAGGATCACCCTGAATCCCTCGGCGCCTAGCACGCGGCACGCCTGGGTTCCCGAGTAATCGAATTCACACGCTTGGCCGATCACGATCGGCCCCGATCCGATTACGAGGATGCTCTCGATGTCGGTCCGCTTCGGCATCAGGTCGCGCCCACCTTCATCATCAATTGCCTGAACGAGTGGAACAGATAACGGGCATCATGCGGGCCGGGACCCGCCTCAGGGTGGTACTGGACTCCGAAGGCGGGGGCAGAGATAGCCCGCAACCCTTCTGTGACTCCGTCGTTGAGGTTCACATGTGTCACCTCGGCCGCGCCGCCGAGCGACGAGGCGTCCACCGCATAGTTGTGGTTCTGAGCAGTTATCTCCACCCGGCCGCTCGATATCTCCTGGATCGGATGGTTGCCGCCGTGATGTCCGAAGGGAAGCTTGTAGGTGCTCGCTCCGAGCGCGGTGGCGAGTAGTTGGTGCCCGAGGCATATCCCGAAGATCGGAACCTTCCCCAGAAGATCCGAGATGTTGGACGTCTGGCGGTCGAGCGCAGCCGGATCCCCGGGTCCGTTCGAAAGGAACACGCCGTCGGGTTCCATCGCCAGCACCTCTTCTGCGGACGTGTCCGATGGGACGACCGTCACCGTTGCAAACTCACCGAGCAACCGGAGCGACATGGCCTTGACCCCGAAGTCGTATCCGATCACCCTGAGCGGTCCGTTACCGATGACGTAGGGCTCATCGGTGGACACGCCGGAGACGAGGTCGACGCCCGTGGTCCCCGGTTCACGTGATGCCGCGGCGCGCAGGTCGGATTCCGACGCCGTGCCGAACGCGCACGGCACGGCGCCCTTGGTCCTGATCTGACGCGTCAAGCGCCGCGTGTCGACTCCGGTGATGCCGGAGATTCCCTGGTTTTGGAGCATGTCCTCGAGGGAGCCGGTGGAACGCCAGCTCGAGGGTCTCGGCGGAAGGTCGCGCACGACGAAGCCCCGGCAGAAGGCATTCCTCGCCTCGTCGTCGGCAGCGTTGACCCCGTAGTTGCCGATGTGCGGATACGTAAAGCACACGACCTGACCGGCGTAGCTCGGATCGGTGAGGATCTCCTGGTATCCGGCCATCGCCGTGTTGAAGACAAGTTCGCCCGTGGCGATCCCGCCGGCGGGCATCGCACCAGCGGCGGATCCTTCGAATACCTCGCCGTCTGCGAGAACCAGAAGTGCCGGTTGACGATCCTCGGTGCTCACCTCTGTGC
>JBAPRR010000195.1:0-1634 GCA_049281195.1 Acidimicrobiales bacterium | reverse complement strand
GCCTTTAGGGGACCCGGTGACCCCGACGCCTGACCATGCGGCGATCGCCGCGGATGCGAGCGGAGGAGGGGCCGGTCTGGACCGATTCCGGCCCCCGATGGGGCAACGGAAACGGGCGGACTGGTTGAGGCGCGAGGGTCGCTCCGCCGAGACCAGACACGCGATCGGAGAGGAGGGGTAGTTGCGCGGGTACGCAGCCAAGAAGGGTGATCGGTACTACGCGGTGATCTACGAGGGGCTAGATCCGGTCACCGGAAAGGAACGGCGGCGCTGGTACGCGGCTGGCCCTCGCAAGGCGGACGCCCAACAGCTCGTGACGGAGTTGATGAAACGGAAAAACGATGGCGAGTACCGCCCACCAGATCGCGTCACGCTGGGTTCATACTTGACCGATAGATGGTTGCCCACCAAGCGTGCGCAGCTCAGGCTGAGCACCTTCGACTCGTACGGCCGAAACATCAAGCTCCACGTGATTCCTCGCATCGGACAGATCCCTCTTCAGCGGCTCACCCCTGAAGACCTAGACACTCTGTATGCGACCCTGGCCGAGGAGCGGGCCAACGGCCGTCGCGGCCTCGCGCCGAAGACGATCCACTCAATCCACCAGATGCTGCATAAGGCTCTCGCCGACGCCGAACGCAAAGGCAGCGTGGTCCGAAACGTTGCAGCACTCGCCGACCCGCCGAAGCTCAGCTCGGCCAAGAAACGCGCCATGCAGGTGTGGGACGCAGAGCAGCTTCGGCAATTCCTCGACGGGATCGACGAGCACCGGTTCCATCCCGCTTACTACCTCGCTGCCAACACGGGGATGCGTCGAGGCGAAGTCCTCGGGCTCCAATGGCGAGATGTCGAATTGGACGCCCGTCGTTTGTCGGTGAACCAGGCGATCATCTCCGTCGCCAACGCCGTCCAGATCGCCGACGTCAAGACCGGTGCGGGCCGCCGGACGATCGACCTCGACCCGCGGACTATTAGCGTCCTCCGGTCCTGGCGGAAACGTCAACTTGAGGAACGGCTCTCGCTCGGCGCGACCTACGTGGACCACGGCCTCGTGTTCACTCGTCCCGAGGGCGGCCCGATCCACCCCGACCTGTTCAGCAAGACCTTCGACCGGATGGTGGCAGCGTCCGGCCTTCCGGTGATTCGGCTGCACGACCTTCGACATGGTCACGCCAGCCTCTTGCTGAAATCCGGCGTCCCTGTGAAGGTCGTAAGCGAGCGCCTCGGACACGCCACGCCCGCCTTCACGATGACGGTCTACCAGCATGTCCTGCCAGGCATGCAGGCCGAAGCGGCGACGACTTTTGCCAACCTCGTCTTCGGTCCCGAATAGAACCTCTGCCGGCCTATGCGTCGCCGGCTTCTGAGAGGTCACGGGCAACCACCGTGTCATAGAGGCCGAAATGCGTCAGGCCGGGGTGCGAGTCGATGCCGGTATAGGCGAGGCTCGAGTCTTCGTAGCGACGGAACGCGAAGACGGCCTGGTTCATCTGCTCGGTGTTGAAGACCTTAAGGCGCACCAGCAGGTGGAAGTCCTCGACCGTGAGACCGGTGACGGTGAGGAACAAGTCGGGCTCCAGCTTGGTGATCACGTCCTGCAGAGTGTTCTCGCGGAAGTCGGTGAGGTACATGAA
>JBAPRR010000194.1:0-13191 GCA_049281195.1 Acidimicrobiales bacterium | reverse complement strand
GCCCGCGTAGGTCCTGACCGCGCGGAGCGTCGCCGCGAGACCGTGACCCCCTCCGATGGCCACGACCCGGGGCCCACCCGCAACACCCGCCGGTCGACGTCCCTCGGGAGCGCTCACCGGTCGATGTCCCGGTGGAACACCGTTGGCTCCGGCCCGTACTTGGTGAGTCTCTTGGCCACCTCTTCGGCGATCACCACGGAACGGTGCCTCCCCCCGGTGCAGCCGAAGGCGATCGTCAGATACGACCTCCCCTCTTCCTGGTAGCCGGGAATTACCACCTCCCACAGGGCGTCGAGCCGATCAAGAAGTTGCTTGGTCGCCTGCTGCGACAGCACGTATTCACGCACGGGCCCGTCCAGCCCCGAGAGCGGCCGGAGATCCTCTCGCCAGTGCGGGTTGGGGAGGAAGCGGAGGTCGAGCACCACGTCTGCGTCGAGGGGCACTCCGTGCTTGTACCCAAAGGAAACGACGGACGTCTGCATCTGCTCCTCGACGTCGTCTCCGAAGACCTCGGTGACCCTGTTCCTGAGCTGGTTGACGTTCAGTTCCCCGGTGTCCAGGATCAGGTCGGCCCGGTCCCGTATGGCTCGCAGCCGCTCCCGCTCGTCGGCGATGGCGTCCTCGACATTGCTGCCACCGAAAGGGTGGCGCCGCCTTGTCCCCTCGAACCGTCTGACCAGCACGTGGTCGGGAGCGTCCAGGTAGACGATGCGGACCTGGTTGCCCGAAGCCCGCAGGCCGTCGACCGCGGGCAGGGCCTCTGCTACCTGGGCCGATCCTCCCCTACCGATCACCAGGGCCACCCGGTCAGGGCTGGATCCGGGGGATCCGAAGACGTCGGCCACGGCACTGAGCAGTGCCGGTGGCATGTTGTCGATCACGTACCAGCCGGCGTCCTCCAAGGCCGCGGCGGCAGTTGACCGTCCCGCGCCTGACATTCCCGTGATTAGGAGGTAATCGCTCATCGTGCCGCCTGAGTGTGGTGCTCTAGATCGTCGGTGGTGCTCAGAGCATCGTCGGTGTTACGCACCGCGACCGGGAGCGGAACGGGCGTCCTCGACGGCCCTGTCCTGGAGAGCTGCCCCCTGTTGGAGCGTTGCGACGAAAACGGGTCGTGGAGATGCTCGTACACAGCCCGCGCGGTGGCGTCGGGGAGCCATTTCAATGCGAGCAGATCCTCGAGTGAAGCCTGCCTGAGTGAAGAGATGCTTCCGACCTCCTTCAACAGTCTCGCCTTTCTCGTCGGTCCGAGTCCGGCCACGCCGTCGAGCGCACTCTTGGTCATCCGCTTCCCGCGTAGCTGGCGGTGGTAGGTGATCGCGAAGCGGTGCGCCTCGTCCCGGACGCGCTGCAGGAGGAACAGTGCCTCAGAACCGCGCGGGATCCTCACCGGTTCGGGGTCGCCGGGGACGAACACCTCCTCGAAGCTTTTGGCCAGCGAGGCGATCGGGATCTCGTCTGTGAGGCCGAGCTTTTCGAGCACCCGCACCCCCACCCCGAGCTGACCCTTTCCACCGTCGAGTAGGAGTAGCTGCGGCGGGTACGAGAATTTTCGCGGCTTTCTGTCCTCGAGGTCGTTCCGTGGCGCGGCTCTCAGCTCCTCGGCTTCTTTGCGTGCTTGCAACAGGGCGGTGAAGCGTCGGGTGAGGACCTCCTCCATCGCCGCGTAGTCGTCGTTGCCCGCCACGTCGCGAACCTTGAACCGCCTGTACTCGCTCGGGCGCGGCAGCCCGTCTTCCAGTACCACCATCGAGCCCACGTAGTCGGTGCCCTGCAGGTGGCTCATGTCGAAGCATTCGATCCGCAGTGGGGCGTTCTCCAACTGCAGCGCACGCTGAAGCGCTTCGAGCGCACGCGCCCGGCTGTTGTGGTCCTGCGCCCGGCGCAACCGGTGACGGACCAGCTCCTCAGAAGCGTTGCGGGCCACGGTCTCGAGCAGCTCGCGCTTTCCCCCGCGCTGGGGTACAACAACGGTGACGGGACCGCCACGGATCAGTGAGAGGAACTCCTCGTACGTGGACGGGTCGTCGGGCAGCTCCGGTACGTACACCCTCCTCGGCACCCCGGGCTCCTCGTTGGCGTCCAGCCCCCACGACTCCGGGGCACTCGCTCCGGATGCCCATCCCTCATGATCCGCGCTGCGCTTGCGCGGTGTTCTGCTGGGCGCGTCATCGATGGCTGACGGATCGAAAGGAGACGCATCCCCGTAGACCTGCTCGATGACCCGTCCGATGAGTCGCGGTCCCGACAGGTCCTCGACCTTGTCGAAGATGAACGCCCTCCGTCCCACCACCCGGCCGCGGCGCACATGGAAGACACAGACCGCGGCTTCGAGCTCGTCGTCCGAAAGTCCGATCACATCCATGTTCTCGGCAGTCATCGAGACGACCTGTTGCCGTTCGATGGCCAGCCGAACGGATGCCAGCCGGTCGCGCAGTCTGGCCGCTTTCTCGAAGTCGAGGCTCTCGGCCGCCTCGCGCATCTCCGCCTCGAGCCTGCGTACAACGGGATCGGTGTCGCCGGACAGAAACGCCATCAGGTCGGCCAGCATCTGGCGGTAGGTGTCGGGCTCGACCGCGCCGATGCACGGGCCACTGCATTTTTCGATGTGGTAGAGCAGGCAGGGGCGGCCGAGCCTCACGTGGCGGTTGAGCTTGTTGTCCGAGCATGTCCTGACTCCGAAGGAGCGCAGGAGCAGATCGAGGGTCCCCCGGATCGCACCGGCATGTGCGTAGGGCCCGAAATAACGGTTCCCTGTTCTGCGCTTGCCGCGGACCACCACTGCTCTGGGCCACTCGTCAGCAAGAGTTATTGCCAGCCATGGGTAGCTCTTGTCGTCCACCAGCCTGATGTTGAAGCGCGGGCGGTGACGCTTGATGAGCGAGTACTCGAGCATCACAGCCTCGACGTCGCTGGCCACCTGGATCCACTCCACGTGGTCGGCCAGAGCCACCATCTGTGCGGTTCGTGCCGGAAGGGTGACCGGATCTGCGAAGTAGTTGGAGAGCCGCGAACGGAGGCTTTTGGCCTTCCCCACGTACAGCACCCTCCCGCCGGCGTCCACGAATTGGTACGACCCGGGAGCGTCCGGGATCGAGCTAGCCGGAGGCCGGTTGATCACGGTCTTACTGTGCCGCATCGGTGCGCCCGGCGGCGCAAATCGCACGCCACCTGGCCGTCAGTCCTAGAATGGCTATCAGCGCCGGCCTGGTATCCCGGCGTACAGATTGCTCCGGGGCCGACAAACCCGCGGATGGGCGACCAGGCTGTCCCCGCCGGCCACTGAAGGAGCGTTTCCCCGAAGGGGGTTAATTCATGCTCCGACTCCAGGCGGCGCTCCCCGAGCGCTACAGCTCCGCCACGCCCGAAGAGCTGTTCTCGCGGATCGCGTCCGCGAAGGCATCCCTCGGATCGCGGCTGCTCATCCTGGGCCACCACTACCAGCGTGACGAGGTCATGCGTTTCTGCGACGTGAGGGGTGACTCGTTCGGGTTGTCGCGGATCGCGGCCGACACCAAAGACGCCGAGTTCGTCGTGTTCTGCGGGGTCCACTTCATGGCGGAATCTGCTGACATCCTCACCTCGGAAGACCAGAAGGTGATCCTCCCCGACCTGAACGCCGGCTGTTCGATGGCCGACATGGCGGACCTCGACTCGGTGGAAGAGGCGTGGGAGGCCCTGGGAGAGGTCACCGACGTGTCGCGCGTGGTGCCCATCACCTACATGAACTCGGCGGCCGCTTTGAAATCCTTTGTCGGCAGGAACGGCGGAGCGGTTTGTACGTCTTCGAATTGCCGTGCGGTGTTGTCGTGGGCGCTCGGTCTCCAGATGGACGGCCCCGAGTCGAACACCCTCGAGATGACCGGCAACGAACCTCGGGGCGACAAGGTGCTGTTCTTCCCCGACCAACATCTCGGACGCAATACCGGCTTCCAGCTCGGCTGGTCCGCGTCGGACATGGCCGTATGGGACCCCAGGGAGGATTTCGGGGGACTCGACGAGCGGCTGGTGAAGGAGTCCACCCTCATCTTGTGGAAGGGCCATTGCTCCGTGCACCAGCGATTCCGGCCTGAGCAGGTTGAGGAGTTCCGTGGCCAATATCCGGACGGGATCGTGATGATCCACCCCGAGTGCGCGCACGAGGTCGTGGAGCTGGGCGACGTGGTCGGTTCGACCGACGCCATCATCCGGGCGGTCGACGAGGCTCCCGCCGGATCGGTCATCGCGGTGGCAACCGAGATCCATCTGGTCAACCGGCTGGCGAACGAGCACCCCGATCTCACCGTGGTGTCGCTCGACCCCATCGTGTGCCCGTGCTCCACCATGTCGCGGATCGACCCTGCTCACCTGTGCTGGGTACTCGAGGGACTGGTCGAGGGTGAGGTCAGAAACCGGATAACGGTCGACGAGGATACGGCCGCGTGGGCACGGGTCGCACTGGAGCGCATGCTCGCCATCACATGACAGGGAATTCGTAGAGCGCCTCTTACTTTTTGACGGCGGCCCGCTTGCGGGCGGCCGGTTTCGGCTTCGCCGCAGCAGCGCTCTTCGTCGCGGCAACGCTCTTCACTGTCTTCGAGTTCTTCGCTGCGGGCTTCACCGCTCGCCGCGTCGCCGACTCGTTCCTGGCGCGGATGGCATCCGCGTTGTCGAGGACCCTGATCAACTCATGCCCGGTAGCGCTGTGCTTGAAGTTGCGCAGGTCTTCAGGGGTTCCCTCGGCGATGACCTCGCCCCCGCGCTCGCCTCCCTCAGGCCCGAGATCGATGATCCAGTCGGCGGTCTTTATGACGTCGAGGTTGTGCTCGATCACGACAACCGTGTTCCCTTGGTCCACCAGGCGGCTGAGCACATCAAGAAGTTTCCTTGTGTCTTCGAAGTGCAGTCCCGTCGTCGGCTCGTCGAGCACGTAGAAGGTGTGCCCCGTGGGGCGCCGTGACAGTTCGGAAGACAGCTTGACCCTCTGGGCCTCGCCGCCCGACAGCGTCGGAGCGGGCTGACCGAGCCGTATGTAACCGAGCCCCACGTCCACCAGGGTCTGCAGGTGCCTCGAGATGGTGGGTTGATTGGCGAAGAAGGCCAGACCTTCCTCGCAGGACATGTTGAGCACGTCTGCGATCGTCTTACCCTTGAAGGTCACCTCGAGCGTCTCGCGGTTGTAGCGGGCTCCCCCACACACCTCGCACGGCACGTAGACGTCGGGGAGGAAATGCATCTCGATCTTGATCGTCCCGTCGCCGGCGCACGCCTCGCAGCGGCCGCCCTTCACGTTGAACGAGAAGCGTCCCGGTTGGTATCCACGCACCTTCGCTTCTGCCGCCGATGCGAACAGCTTCCTGACGTGGTCGAAAACCCCGGTGTAGGTGGCGGGGTTCGAGCGGGGGGTGCGACCGATGGGCGACTGGTCGATGGCGACCACCTTGTCGATGCTGTCGATTCCCTCGATCCTGCGGTGCAGACCCGGACTGGCCTTCGCCCGGTGGACCGTGGCCAAAAGGGACCGGAGAAGGATGTCGTTGACCAAGGAGGACTTTCCGGAGCCGGATACGCCGGTCACCGCGATCAGGCATCCGAGGGGGAACGCCACGTCGATGTTGCGCAGGTTGTGCTCACGAGCGCCGCGCACCACCACGAAGTCCCCCGAGCCCTGACGCCTCTTCTCCGGGACCGGTATCCAACGTTTCCCCGTCAGGTATTGCCCTGTAATCGAGTCTTTGTCCTTGAGCAGACCTTCGACCTTGCCGGCATACACGACCGCCCCACCGTGCTCGCCGGCACCAGGCCCGATGTCGACTACGTAGTCCGCTTCGCGGATGGTCTCCTCGTCGTGCTCCACGACGATCACCGTGTTGCCCAGGTCGCGGAGCCTGGTGAGGGTGTCCAGAAGTTTGCGGTTGTCACACTGGTGGAGACCGATCGACGGCTCGTCGAGAACGTAGAGCACGCCCACGAGTCCCGATCCGATCTGGCTGGCGAGCCTGATGCGTTGGGCCTCGCCGCCTGACAGAGTCGCCGTTCCGCGGGCCAGCGACAGATAGTCGAGGCCCACATCGAGCAGGAACTGCATGCGGGCCTTCACCTCGCGGATCACCCGGTCCGCGATCAGGTGCTCGCGCTCGGTCAGCTCGACATCCTCGAGCGCTTCCGCGGCGCGCGCGATAGAGAGGCTGCACAGCTCGTAGATGTTGCGGTCCCCGACCTTGATCGCGAGCGACTCGGGCTTGAGCCTCGCTCCTCCGCACGTGGCGCAAGGAACCTCGCGCATGTAGGCCTCGATGGCCTCACGGAAGGAGTCGGACTCCGCTTCTGAATGTCTGCGTTGCAGCCAGGGAACGACGCCCTCGTACCGCGATTGGAACGAGCGTTGCCTTCCGTAGCGGTTCTTGTAGCGGAGCTGGACCTGTTTGCCTCCTGCGCCGTACAACAGGACCTTGCGGTCGGCCTTCTTCAGCTTCTCCCACGGCGCACTGGCGCTGAAGCCGTAGGTTTCTGCTACTGCTTCGAGAAGCCTGTTGAAGTACATCCCTCTCGGGCCCGACCAGGGGACGATCGCACCTTCGGAGATGCTCCTGGTCTCGTCGGGAACGACGAGCTCGGGGTCGACCTCGTAACGGGTGCCGAGCCCGTCGCACACCGGGCACGCGCCGTACGGGGAGTTGAACGAGAAGTTCCGTGGAGCGGGTTCGTCGAACGAGATCCCGCAGTACGTGCATGCGAGATGCTCGGAGAAGGTCACCAGCTCCTCTTCGTCCTCGGCACGGACGATTCCGATCTCGGCCACACCGTCGGAGAGACGCAGGGCGGTCTCCATCGATTCGGTGAGCCGCTGGCGAATCCCATCGCGGCGGATCAACCGGTCGACCACAACCTCGATGGTGTGCTGTTCATACCGGGCCAGATCGAGTGAGTTGCGCTCTGACAACTCGAGGATCTCGCCGTCGACCCTGGCCCTCGAAAAACCCTGCTTGGCAAGATCGTCGAGAAGGCTTTCGTACTGGCCCTTGCGGCCCCGCACCACAGGGGCGAGCACGCTGAAGCGGGTCCCTTCCGGCAGATCGAGGATGCGATCGACGATCTGTTGAGGGGTCTGGCGCACCACCGGCCGGCCGCAGGTAGGGCAGAACGGGCGACCGATCCTGGCGTACATCAGCCGCAGGTAGTCGTAGATCTCCGTGACCGTGCCCACGGTCGACCGGGGGTTGCGGCTTGCGGATTTCTGGTCGATCGAGATCGCCGGCGAGAGCCCTTCGATGAAGTCCACGTCGGGCTTGTCCATCTGGCCGAGGAACTGCCTGGCATAGGCCGACAGCGATTCTACGTAGCGCCGCTGGCCCTCCGCGTAGATCGTGTCGAAAGCAAGAGAGGACTTTCCCGACCCGGACAGTCCGGTGAACACGATGAGCTCGTCGCGGGGCAGGTCCAAGGAAACGTCGCGAAGGTTGTGCTCGCGTGCTCCACGGATTACCAGGCGATCGGCCATCTTTTCGAGAATACCGGGGGTTCGATCTTCAGCCGTTGGGTGGATGGTCGATCAGGACGGAGGTCGGGGGCTCAGACCGGGACCGGCGCGCCGTCGGTGTCGTCCATGATCGCCAGACGCAACTCCGCGATCTCGTCGCGTAGCAGCGCCGCCTCCTCGTAGCGGAGATCGGTCGCGGCTTCGTTCATGGCGGCCTCCAGTCGCTTGACGAGCTTGCGCAGGTCATCTGTGGCCATCCCGGAAAGCTCGTTTCCGTAATCGTCTACCGCGTCCGAGGCGTGGATCATGGGCCTGCCGCTTCGGGCGTCGCGAGCCCCCCGCGCGGTCTGGGCCCCAGGGAGGGGTGCGCGTTTTTGGGGCCCTCGGCCTCGTCCGTACTGCGTCTTACGTTTCGTGCCGTCGGTTCCGGCCGGGCGGATGCGCTCGAGGATGTCGGTCACCGCTTTTCTGATGGTGGTGGGGTCGATCCCGTGCTCGGCGTTGTACGCCTGCTGCTTGGACCGGCGCCGTTGGGTCTCCGAGATCGCCGAGCGCATGGCGTCGGTGATCGTGTCGGCGTAGAGGACCACCTGACCGTTCACGTTTCGAGCGGCGCGTCCCATCGTCTGGATCAGCGACGAGGCAGAGCGCAGGAAACCCTCTTTGTCCGCGTCGAGGATGGCGACAAGCGAGACCTCGGGGAGGTCCAGTCCCTCGCGCAGCAGGTTGATCCCCACCAGCACGTCGATTGCTCCGAGGCGCAGGTCGCGCAACAGCTCGATTCGGGTGATGGTGTCTATGTCCGAGTGCATGTACTGCACCCGCACTCCGAGCTCGAGCAGATAGTCGGTCAGGTCCTCGGCCATCTTCTTGGTGAGAGTGGTCACGAGGACACGCCCACCCGCTTCGGTGGCCTCGCGAATGCGCGACAGGAGGTCGTCGATCTGTCCCGTCGTCGGCTGCACCAGAACCTCGGGGTCGACCAGGCCGGTGGGTCGGATCACCTGCTCGGCTATGCGGTCGGAGATGTTCAGCTCGTATTTCGCCGGGGTGGCAGAAAGGAAGATCACCTGCCCCAGGCGCTCTGAGCATTCTTCGAAGGTGAGTGGTCTGTTGTCCTGGGCGGAGGGAAGCCTGAAGCCGTGCTCGACCAGCACCCGCTTTCGGGACTGGTCACCCTCGTACTGGCCGTGGAGTTGCGGAATGACCACGTGGCTTTCGTCGAGGACCGTCAGGAAATCCTTGGGAAAGAAATCAAGAAGTGTGTTGGGCGGTTCCCCGGCACTACGGCCGTCCATGTGGCGGCTGTAGTTCTCGATACCGCTGCAGATACCGACCTCGGCCAGCATCTCGAGGTCATGTCGCGTGCGCATGCGCAGGCGTTGCGCCTCCAGAAGCTTGTTCTGGCTCTGGAGCTCGGCGAGACGTTCGTCGAGCTCGATCTCGATCGATTCGATGGCCCGCTTCATCGCTTCGTCGCCCGCCACGTAGTGGGTCGAGGCGAAGACGATCAGTTCTTCCATCTCCTCTCCCACCTCACCCTTCAGGGCGTCGAACCGGCGGATCCTTTCGATCTCGTCGCCGAACAGCTCGATGCGGAAAGCCTGTTCCTCGTACGCGGGGTGCAGCTCGACCGTGTCGCCCCTGGCCCTGAAGCGCCCCCGGGCGAGCACGTGATCGTTTCGCGTGTAGTGGAGGTCGACGAGCTTGCGCAGAAGCTCGCGCTGGTCGATCGACTCGCCCGGTCGCAATACCAGGATCCGGTTGCTGTACTCCTCGGGTGATCCGAGGCCGTATATGCACGAGACGGACGCCACCACGATGACGTCGCGTCTCAGCAGCAGGCTCGACGTGGTCGAGTGCCTGAGCCGGTCGATTTCGTCGTTGATCGAGGAGTCCTTCTCTATATAGGTGTCGGTGGTCGGGAGGTACGCCTCGGGTTGGTAGTAGTCGTAGTAGGAGACGAAGTACTCGACCCGGTTCTTCGGGAACAGGTCCTTGAGCTCAGAGGCGAGCTGCGCGGCGAGAGACTTGTTCGGCTCGATGACGAGGGTCGGTCGCTGCACCGCTTCGATGGTCCAGGCGATGGTCGCGGTCTTTCCGCTCCCGGTGATGCCGAGAAGGGTCTGGTACCGGTCACCCGTTTCCACCCCCTCCGTCAGGGCGCGAATAGCCGCCGGCTGGTCTCCAGCCGGTTTGAAGGGGGATACGACCTCGAAAGGTGGCACTCAGATCAGGGTACCGACGGGGTGTGTCATTGGTGCCAAAGTGCTGGTCACGGGGATGCTGATCATGGGGGGCGGTGAGGCCGCTCCGGTATCATCCGTGGCCGTGGTGGACGCCCCCCTACACATTCCATCGGGACGCCCCCTACGTGCTCCCATGCGAACCGTGATCCTCTGCGGGGGGAAAGGCACCAGGGCCCTACCTCACAGCCTGGAGGTGCCCAAGCCGCTGATGACGGTCGGTGACCTGCCCATTCTCCAGCACCTGATGCAGATCTACGCCAGGCAGGGTCTGACCGATTTCGTCCTCGCCGCCGGTTACCGCGCAGACCTCATCGAGGAGTTCGCGGCCAAACTGCCCGAAGAGTGGTCGGTCGAGGTGGTCGATTCGGGCGAGGACACCGGTACCGGCGGGCGGATCCTGGCGTGCTCGGAGGCAACCTCGCTCGGTCAGACGTTCCATGCCACGTATGGCGATGGTCTCGGGTCGATCGATCTCCGGTCCCTGGCGGACTTCCACGGCTCGCATAGTGGAGCGGTCACCGTCACCACGGTCCCTCTACCTTCGCCTTATGGGACGCTGGAGTGGGACGAGACGGGAAAGGTCACCAAATTCCTCGAGAAGCCGAGGCTCGCCGACCACTGGATCAACGCCGGGTTCTTCGTGATGGACGAACGGGCCCTCGAGCACTGGGCCGGTCAGGACCTCGAACGAGAGGTGCTTCCGGCACTCGCAGCCTCTGACGAGCTGTACGTGTACAGGCACCTCGGATTCTGGCGATCGATGGATACCTACAAAGATGCATTGGAGCTGACCGCCCTTTGCCGGGAAGGAGAAGGCCCGTGGAAGACCTTGCCGGCGTCAGAGTCCTCGTCACAGGTGCCACTGGTTTCATCGGATCGCATCTGAGTCGGCGGCTGGTTGCAGACGGTGCTCAGGTCCATGCGCTGACGAGCACGGTCTCGTCGGTCTATCCGGTCCGCCTCGTCGACATCAGAGACCAGATCGTCCTGCACGGGGGCAACCTCAACGATTCAGGCGCCATGGCCTCCGTGGTCGAGCGCGCCAAGCCGGAGGTCGTGTTCCATCTCGGTGCGTACACGCACGTCGGCAAGTCGTGGGATCGCGTCGACGAATGCATCCAGACCAACATCCACGGCACGGTGAACCTTCTCCAGGTATTGGCGCGCACCGATTACCGGCGTTTCGTCTACACGAGCACGAGCGAGGTCTACGGCGACGTGGAGGTGCCGTTCAGAGAAGACGCCTTGGTGCGACCTCTCTCGCCGTACTCGGTGAGCAAATATTCGGGCGAGCGGTTCTGCAGAATGCTGTATCAGGGACGTTCATGGCCGATCGTCGTGGTGAGGCCTTTCAACGGGTTCGGTCCCGCTCAAAGTCCAGATCGCATAATCCCTGAGATCATCGTGAAGGCCCTCAGAAAAGAGCGTCTGTTGATGACCGAAGGAATCCAGACGCGAGAATTCAATTACGTCGATGATCTGGTCGTCGGCTTCATCCGCGCCGCGGTGGTCCCCGGAATCGAAGGCGACGTGTTCAACATCGGCGGTGGAGAAGAGGTGACCATGCGTCATTTGGCCACCACGATCCTCGAATTGCTCGGCAACCCGATCACCGCGGAATTCGGCGCCATCGGATACCGCCCCACCGAAATCTGGTCCATGCGAAGCGACGTATCCAAGGCGCGCAGCGTTCTCGGTCTTCCGCCATCGCGGCCCCTTCACGACGGCCTGGAATCGACCATCGAGTGGTACCGAAAGGAGCTGGACAAGTCCGGCTCACAATTCTCCGCCTGAGGTTGGTGGAGAGCTCCCATGGGCGGCCGGAGCATCACCCCTGGATTGACGACGTTGGACCAACCCCGGGCTGATCCTCCACTTTCTGTTGAACACGCGGTCGCCGCGAACGGCAACGAGGAGGGTGACGAGAAGGCCGACGATTTTGAACGTCACGAGAGCCGCAAACGCACTGCGGGGATCATGGTCGTCGTCTTCGCCGGATATCTCGCACTGTCGTTCGGACTGTGGTGGAACGTCTGGTCGACGCACCCCGCAGGGACTACCACCTGCGCGTGCGGGGACGCATCGTTGTTCCTGTGGTTTCTGGAGTGGCCCGCATACGCCATCGCGCACGGGCACAACCCGTTCTTCTCCACCGCCATGTTCCATCCGACCGGCGTCAACCTTCTGTCGAACACGAGCGTGCTCGCCATCGGTTTCCTGCTCGCCCCCGTCACTTGGCTGTTCGGACCTGTTGCCACGCTGAACGTCGCGTGCCTGCTCGGTCCCGCCCTCAATGCAGTCGCCATGTTCTGGCTCCTCCGACGGTGGGTCAAATGGACGCCGGCATCGTTGATCGGCGGCCTTGTCTTCGGCTTCTCCCCTTTCGTGGTCACCAATTCAGCGTGGACCCACTTCATGACCAGTTGGCTGGTACTGGTTCCCCTCATCGTCGGGATGCTCGACGAGATCCTGGTGCGTCAGCGATCTTCACCCCGAAAAGCGGGTGTGTTGCTCGGGCTCCTGGTTTCTTTGGAATTCTTCGTCGGCACCGAGATGCTGATGATCCTCGCCGTCTGCACGATCGGAGGCTTGGCGGTCCTGTTGGTGGCGGCGTGGTTACGCGACAGCAAACTGGTCAAGGATCGTGCCGCCCGGGCGGTTGTCGGATTGACCGCCGCCGGCATCACCGCAGTTGTTCTTCTCAGCTACCCGGTCTGGTTCGCCCTCGACGGACCTGATCATCTGTCAGGACTGGTTTGGCCGTCCCTCGAGCCCGGCCGGGGTGGCATCAACCTCAGCAATCTGTGGAGCCTCGACTTCCAGACCTCGCTCCGCCACATCATGCTCTTCATCGGTGGTTATCAAGGGGCGGCGTTGCCGGCCAGCGAGTACCTCGGACTGGGGCTGTCGATCGTGACAGTCGGAGGCCTCGTGCTGTGGTGGAGAGACCTCAGGCTTTTGTTCCTGGCCTGGCTCGCGGTGATGGCCACAGTCCTGTCACTGGGGGTGAACCCGTCTTACTGGGTCCCGTGGAATGTGCTCCGTCACATTCCGGTGATCCAAAACATCATCCCGGCGCGGTTTATAGCGGTCACGACGTTTGCGGCAGCAGCGATGCTCGCAATCGTTCTCGACAAATGTCACTCAGCGCTCGCCGCTATCGCGGGCCGGGTGTGGCGATCAACGCGATCGCTGGTGCCCGTGGGTGCCACGATCGCCACCATGGCGATAGCCACTGTGGCGGTCCTGCCCATGGGAACCGCGATGGCTTCGAACATTCCGCTGACGGCGACAGCCGCGGTCCTGCCTCAGTGGTTCGCGCAGGAGGGACGGGTGGTTCCGAGCGGGCAGGTCCTGCTGACATATCCGGCGCCTTTCTCGCTGTTCCAAGGAAGCCTCGGTTGGCAGGCCATGGATTTGATGGGCTACTCGATGGCAGGAGGGGCTGGTCCTGCCGCTCTACCGGTACGCGCGGGTATGGAG
>JBAPRR010000193.1:0-5049 GCA_049281195.1 Acidimicrobiales bacterium | reverse complement strand
TAGTCGCCAGACGGCAGCGCACCAAGCCGGACTCGCTTGATCCCCCCGGTGTCGAAGAACGTCTGGGTCGTCCCCGGCGCCATGTTCCAGGTGCTCGCCAAGCTCGGTGCGATCGTCGCCGCGCCAGGCTCGATTACCTGACCGACGCCGAGCAGGTTCTCGAGGGTCTGGAGCCGGTTGAGGATCTCGGAATCTGAGAGGTCTTGTCTCAAATCGATCTCCCTACGTTGTCGATGCCTGCATCAGACATGGATGCTCGATGGTTCCTCAACGCCACCTAGGTGACGCCGACCGGAGATGCTGAGGTTGCTCGGATAATCAGATCCGCCGTCGTCCTCTTTGTCTTCTGCCTTCACGTCGGAGTCGCGGCGAAACCCGATCAGCGTGCGGCGGTAAGCGGCGCTCTCGCGCTTGAGTTCTTTGCCGTCAGGCCCGAGCAGTTCCATTGGTTAGTGCGCGTGCCAGGTCGTGCCGTCGGTGACGTACAAGGTGTTCGTATCCACGGCGTAGTACTCGGCGCCGGCCGGGAACTGGTTTGCTGCGGGCAGCTCTGCGGCGGGGCCGGCGTAGCGGTTCGCCCCGAGCGTTTGGTAAGGCGCCGTCATATGATGATCGCCCTGGGCTCTTCTGTGGTGTCCGGCTCAGCCTTCGGCCTTACGCCGCTGTGAATCCACGCATGGTTGTGGCCGGGGTTATTGCACACGCCGACCGCTCTGAACTGCACGCATTCCGCCTCGCCGTCGTAGCGAACAACCGTCGTCGACGCCTGGTCGTAGACCCGGAGCGCGCCCGTCACGGTCGTCGTCTGCTTGCCATCGACACGAGCGAAGCGCTTTTTCACGACCCCGCCTCTCCGAGATGGTTTGAAGCACGGGATCGAATATCTGATGTCGTTCTCAACTTCGGAGGTGTCCGGGAGGATGGGACAACCATTGGTCAAAAACCCTGGATTCCTGGGATCTGGCGTCGCCGTGTAGTCCGCCTGCGTGTACTCCTTGGGAGATCCGAGACCCGCTATGCGAAGTTGCGCCTCTGCAGACATCTTGCCAGCGCTGGCGATCTTCTCCGGAGTGATGATCCGTGGGTCGACACGCTGTTCTGGATGTCGCGACGGAGGCTCATCTTCGGAGTACCGATCACCGTCGCTTAGCATCTCGTTGTCCTTTTTCCTCACGATTAGCTCCTTTCGAGCGAGGTTGGTTGATTAGCAACATGCGCCGCCAATAGGGCTCAGATATCTCATCGGGCGGCGTCCCCTGTAACGCTCTGCGGAAGCGCTCCATGCGGGCGGCCTGGACGTCGGGCCGTCTAGCGGTCATATATCTATTCGGCGATTGCGCGCCGCATTACGAGCGGCTATCTGCGCCAATGTCAGCTCACCGCCGGCTGTATCTATCTCGGACAGCCGGACTGATCGTGCTGATCGTTCGAGAGTGTCGTTTGCGACAGTGTCGTTTGCGACGCGGGTTCGCTGAAACTCCTCGATGGCGACTGCAGCCGCTTCGCGCTTGTGACGAGCACGCCGGTCTTTAATGGCCCGGGCCGTCTTCCGGTACTTGGCGATGGTGATATCAACTTCGTCGTCGGTCATGGTTCCTCCGATCACTCCGGCTGAGTAAGCCCGGAAACCCAACAAAAACCGGTGGGATACCGGACAATCGCTGCGAGATATTGGTAGGTCTGGACCACGCCGGCGAGCTCGGGGGCATACTGCTGGTCCAGCACACGGTGAACGGGATCCGATGTCAGGACCAAGAGCTCGCGCGGGCGACAAGCAACGATCGTGTCCGCCGAGCCGTCTCCGATATCGGTTGGCATCGCGCCGTCTGCGACTACCGGGCGGTTTGCGTAGCTACCAACGATGGGTTCCTCGAGCGGAGGGCTGCCGGGACGTGTGGCATTAGAGGAAATACGGGCGTCGCTGATGGAGACATTGGTGGTTTCAACTGCCGTTGGCGCTGGGAGCCCAGAGTCAACGGCCAAGCGAACAGTGGGGGAGTGCAGCGGCAGTAGCGGACGGTACGATAGGAGTATGGCGAACCGACCCAATGACCTGCCGCCCGGTTCAGCGGTGGTGGTCACAAACCCCGACGAGGACTGTTCGCCCGCAGCCTTCCATGCCTTTCTCGATGACCTTCTGGCCGGCCCGGAGCCCGAACTCGAGCGCCTCGGCGCGGCCGAGGCGCTACGGGAGTTGCGCGTCGACGCCGAGGCGTGACAGCTGTCGTCATAGACGCTTCTGCGGGAGTTGAGATAGTCGGTGATACCCGGCGCGGTCGCGCCCTGGCTCGACTGTTACCCGCCGATTCTGAGGGTTGGGTTCCCGAACATTTCTACGCCGAAGTGCTGGGAGTGCTCCGGCGGCGGTTGCTCATTGATCGGACGATCACGGAATCTCAGGCCATGGCAGCGGTGGTGCGACTCGAATCGTGGCACCTCCACAGAGTGTCGGTGGCTCCATTGATCTCAGTTGCTTGGAAATATCGCCACAACGTGACCGCGGCAGACGCCCTGTACGTGGCGCTGGCCGAAGAGATCGGCGGCGACCTCCCGACAGACGATTACAAGCTCGTGGCATCGCCGAACTTCCCTCCCGGAGTTAACGTGCTCCAGTTGCCGGTCAGATCCTGACTTGGGTTGCAGCAACACGATCGGGGGGTGTGGTTCGTGACCTCGCGGAGGCACTCGGCTGCCGGATTCGGGTCGGGCGCTAACCGCGAGCTAACACGCCTGGAACGAAGCAGGCATCACGGGGGCAGTTTCCGCCAAACTCATGATCGGTAGTGACTCAGCTTGAATCGGGCGTCCAAGTCCACGCAATGACCTGGTTGGCATCCCGCCAGGTAGGGCTCCGTGTATCCAAGTCCGCCAGCCAGCTCTGCGCTTCGGGAGCAACGTCAGTTTCTACCCACCTCCTGATCGCTTGCCGGCACTGAGACGGCACAGCGACGATGGTCAGGCCCGGTTGGGGCATGGCGGACCGAGGAGTCCATCTCAGAAATAGGCGCGTCGGGTTGCCCTTGGCGGCCGCTCGCTTCCGCGACTATCCCCACTAGTAGACGTGTCCGACGCCAGGAAAGAAGGTCTCAACCTCTGACGGCTTGATCGGCCACGACCAACCGCTTGGGAGCTCGGGCCGAGTTGGCATCAGTCCAGTAGACCAGCAATCTCTCCAACCGACCACACATGGTCGGCCCTTCCGACTGAGATCCCCAGGACCGCAGACTGCCCCGATCGTCGGGAGAGTGGGGCACCTATTCGTCCAGAACGACGGCGATCATGTGCCGCCCGGATGCCACGCTGCTCATCTGGTCCAGCGAGGTTGGTGGTGATGACCAGTCCCCAGCGAGCAGGGCGAGCGCCCTGCGATTCGCCACCTCTGGTGTATCACCGGAGAAGTCGGCGATTCGAGTAAGCGCAGGGTAAGTCGCGTCCCCGTCGATAAGAAAACCTTCCAGGCCAAGGACCTTGACGCCTCGACGATTGGCCTCAGCGACCAAATCCGGTGCAGCCTCCGCAGCGACGAGCCACTCGTTGCCATGCCGGAGCACGGCCTCCGGTCGTGCCGCTGCGAAGTCGTCCAGAACCGCCACGGGTCCATCTTCGCGTCGATGGCCGGATACTGCTCCAGTTCGCTTGGGGTCGAGAATTATGGGTTTCAATGTCCCGCCCGCTCATCTTCGCGAGCGTACGGATTCCGGTCCGTAGCGTGCGCCTGCGTGCTGGAGTTACGCAGCCGGTAGCCAAAGCTCGGTGGTGCCCACCTCGCGTACCGGATTCCCATTGATTCTCGCTCCGACATGGGATGATCCCCACGCCGGATAGGCGTCAAAGGCGCTCACGGCATTGTGTCCAGTCCCCCCTCCGACACCCGCTTTCACGGCTCATCGGATTCTGGTGGGGTGCGACGCGCTCACCTGACAACGATCGAGCCCAGGACCCGCCAGTTCGGCTTGCCGGCATAGAGCAAAGCCCGTATCCGATAGTTCTCGAAATTGCGAAAGCCGAATCCGATCCTCTTGATGCGTTTGATCACATTGTTGAGCGCCTCGGTGGGCCCGTTGCTCATCTTTGCGGTGTGGCAGTTGCAGAGCTTGTCGAACCACCTACTGATCGTCCGGCCGAGCTTTTGGATCTCAGGTGGCATGGCTTTTTTCAGGCAGTGGCTCTGCAGTTCTTCGAGAACCTTGACGTCGCGATGTGGTCGATGCGCGTGCGTGCTCGTGCCGGACAACTGAGGACCTCTGGGCATCGCAATCGTCTTAGACGAGCTTTGTGTTTCGCCGTGACGCGTCGCCCCAGCGGCAAATGAGCGGGGTGTCGGAGCCATCCACCACGTCCACCCAACTCGCGTAGGAGGCAGACTGGCGCGTCCTGGAGCCCGCATCAGGGCCGCTGGTAGTCCGGTCTCGGCCCTCGAACTTCATGGACATCGGTTGCCGAATCATCATTTCTTCCGTTCGGAAGTCGGATGAGGATTCTGGTCGTTAGTGTCGAAGAGAGCGGTTTCAGCTTCGTCACGGAAACGCTCATTCCCGGCCCGCACATCCGGCGGGAGAGCAGCATCCACGATGACCTTCAGTTCGTTGACCCGTTTTCCGGTGACTTCTCGCAAGGCCTTGACCGCGGCGATTGGCCCAACACGGCGACCGACCAACGCATTGGCAACCTCGTCCAGAGAGTGGCCTGATGCGAGTCCGGCCGTATGAATGCCTCCAAACCGTCCACCGGGTCAGTAAAGCAGTCCGGCCACCTACCGACGAGTCAACATGTGGTCAAACGTTCCGTTGGTCTTCACCGGACTAGCTGGAAGCATGTGCGTGTCGAGGAGCCCTCCAGGGTCTGACGTGGCCGCCGCATTTGGCCCTAAGCCCTCGGCGTGTTCAGGTGGTGCGGACGGCCGCGGTCGCGTGCTTTGGCGAGTGAATCGCCCCGGGAATGGTGACTGCTCCTTCCTTTGAGAGGATGGAGCGATGCCAGAAGAGAAGCGAGCATCCCGCCGGCCTTACCCGGCGGAGTTCAGAGAACGGGCAGTCCGCATGGTGTTCG
>JBAPRR010000192.1:0-1856 GCA_049281195.1 Acidimicrobiales bacterium | reverse complement strand
AGGGCGGTGTTTCCGGCGACCCACCGGTCGTGCTTTTCGGAGCAGCCACGGTAGTGAAGGTCTCGTCGAGACCCGGTACGGAGATCGTTGCTCCCGCCTCGTCGTAGTCGGCGAGTATCCGATAGTGATAAGTGGTTCCAGGGGTGAGACCAGCGAGTGTCTGGGACTCGGGATGTTGTGAGTGGTCGTTGCCGACAGCGAGGTCTTGAGTGCTCGCCCCGTAGGAGATGGTCGGGCCGTATTCGAAGCTGTAGCCGATCGGCCGGCCCTGCGGGTTGACCGAGCCTTCGACCGTGTCGGATTCCGTCGTCGCGGTTCCGGCGGCGCCGGTGGTCGCGGTGGGAGCCGAGCCGCTGAGAAGACGGATTCGGTTGTCGTAGCTGTCGGCGATCAGGACGTCTTCGCCCGGCATCATCGCGACGGCCGTCGGTTGGGCGAGCTCTGCTTCGGTACCGAGACCACCGTCTCCGAAGAAGGCGTCGGTACCGTTGCCGGCGATCGTGTAGATGTCGCCGACCGTCATCGCCTGACCGTAAAACGAGCCGGTGCTCGCGGGGAGGAAGCGGACGGCGTCGTCGCGATACAGCGGCCCGCGACCCTCCTGAGCGATGACCAGATCCCCAGCCCCATCGAACGCCAGGCCGGACGGCGTGTCGAGCGCGGCACTCGTCGCAGCCCCCCCGTCACCGGTGTAGCCCTGCGTGCCGTTGCCCGCAATTTTGTACACGGTGCCGGCGGTCATCGACTGGCCGTAGAAGCTGTTGGTGCTGTTGGGGATGAAGCTGACCGAATCAAAGCGGTTGGACACCGCGATGTCGTCGTGCGTGTCTACGGCGATGCCATACGGTTCGGGCGCGGCGCTCGAGGGAACGACAGTCGACAGAACGCCGGTTGCCGGGGCGATCATCTTCACGTCATCGTGGCCATCGTCCGCAACGAACACATTGCCGGCCGCATCGAGCGCAACATCGGTCGGATCGCTCAGTTCGCTGGGGCCGCCGAGTTCATACACGTCGCCGGCGGTCATCGCTTTGCCGTAGTAGCTCCCGCTCTGCGCGGGCACGAAGCGCACCTCGTTGGCGCCGGGGTCGGCAACTACGAGATCGCCGTGCGCGTCGAGCGCGATGCCGGCGCCGTACTGGAATGTCGAGAACGTTGCGCCCGGAGCCGTCGCCAGCCCACCGTTTCCGCCCCCTCCCGCCAACCCGCCTGGGATGCCGTTGCCGGCGATCGTGTAGATGTCTCCGCCGGTCATCGTCTGGCCAAAGTACGTGCCGCTGGATGTCGGGATGAAGCGCACGCGTGAGTCCGGTCCGTCGACGATCGCGACATCCCCACCCGCATCGCTGGCCACCCAGGTGACTTCGCTCAGCTGTGCCACGGCGCCCTCGCCACCATCGCCGTCGTAGCCATAGCTGCCATCGCCGGCAATCGCACCATCGTCGGCGGCGGCGGGCGAGTAGAGAACGATTCCCGCGAGTCCCTCTCCGGCGAGCGCGTCCTCGTTGCCGGCGACGGCGACAGGGTCGAAGGGAAGTTCGGTGCGGTAGATGTAGCCCGCTGTCGTTGCCGACAGGCCGTAGAGGCAGCCGCTCGCGCAGCTCGTAGCGGCGACGAGTCGCTGCTGACCGTGGTGGACACCGTCCTGACCGTCATCGAGGATCAGCAGGTCGCCTGCGGCGTCGAACGCCAGCGACTCGGGGTTGACGAGGGCACCGCTCGCGGGTCCGTCATCGCCTGAGTCGACCCCGAGCCCTCCTTCGTTGGCCGCATCGGCGAGGGAGTTGACACCCTGCGACATCGAGCGTCCGAAGAACGTGCCGGCTTCGGCCGCGTAGTAGTCGATCTCGTGCCCG
>JBAPRR010000191.1:0-1783 GCA_049281195.1 Acidimicrobiales bacterium | reverse complement strand
GCTGCGCTGTGCACATGCGCTGCGAAGCGACTCCGAGCGACTGGGAAAGCTGTTGTCGTGCGAGGAGGGCCGGCCGGTACGAGAGGCCGTCGGTGAAGTCATCCGGTCGGCGCAGATCTTCGAGTTCTTCGCCGGCGAGGTCGTGCGCACTGGCGGAGAGATCTTTCCTTCGACCCGGCCAGGAGCCGAGGTATATGTGACGCGCGAGCCGCTCGGTGTCATCGGCATGATCACACCCTGGAACGTGCCAAGTGCTCTGCCCGCGTGGAAGATCGCGCCAGCCCTGGCGTACGGCAATTGCGTGGTCTTCAAACCGGCCGAGCTGGTTCCGGCAAGCGCCTGGGAGTTATGCCGGATCCTGACCGAGTCGGACCTGCCGCCCGGGGTGCTCAATCTGGTCATGGGTGCCGGCAGGGTCGTCGGCGAAGCCCTATTGCGCTCGATGGATATCGATGCGATCAGCTTCACCGGTTCGGTGACGACCGGAAAGCACGTTGCCGCGCTCGCCGTGCAATCGCACAAGAAGGTGCAGTGCGAAATGGGTGGCAAGAATCCGCTCATCGTGCTCGACGACGCCGACCTGGAACTGGCTGTCGATATCGCGATCGACGGGGGCTTCTACTGGACCGGCCAGCGCTGCACGGCATCGAGCCGTCTGCTCGTGCAGGGCGGCATCCACGACCGCTTCGTCGCACGGATGCTCGAGAAGATGGCGACCATCCAGGTCGATCACGCTCTGAACCAAGGGACGCAGATCGGTCCGGTGGTCGATGAGAGGCAGTTGCAGCAGAACTTGCGCTATGTCGACATTGCGCGCGACGAGGGGGGCGAGGTGCACGGCGGCGAGCTGCTGCGGCGCAAGCGCCCGGGCCACTACATGGCGCCGGCGCTGATACTGAACACCGAGAACCACTGGCGCATCAACCGCGAGGAAGTCTTCGGGCCCGTGGTCAGCGTGATACGCGTGCGCGATTACGAGCAGGCGCTAGCCGTGGCGAATGACACCGACTACGGCCTGTCCTCCGGAATCTGCACCAATTCGCTCGCCGCCTCGAGCCACTTCCGGCGTCATTCCCGGGCCGGCGTGGTGGCCGTCAACCTGACGACCACGGGGTCGGAGTATCACGTGGCTTTCGGCGGCCGCAAGGCCTCGAGCTATGGCTCACGCGAGCAAGGCCGGTATGCGATGGATTTCTACACCGCCATCAAGACCAGCTATGTGAGAGCGGCGGACCCTGTGCGGCAGGCCGGCCGATAACAGCAAACTCTAGCGCGATCGGGGGGCAGCAGACATGTACGAGAAGCGATTCGCCAACGTCCTGGGATCGCGCATGGCCTACATCGACGAGGGGCGGGGAGAGACGATTCTCTTTCTGCACGGCAACCCGACCTCTTCGTACGTCTGGCGCAACATCATCCCGCACGTGAGCGCAATGGCGCGTTGCGTGGTACCGGACCTGATCGGCATGGGCGATTCCGCGAAGCTCTCGCCTTCGGGACCTACGAGGTACCGCTTCGTCGAGCACCAGCGTTATCTCGAGGCGCTCTACGAGCAGCTCGATCTGGGTGAGCACATCGTGGTCGTGGGTCAGGACTGGGGCTCGGCGCTGGCCTTCGACTGGGGTTTTCGTAACCAGAGCCGGCTGCGTGGAATCGTGCACAGCGAGTCCATACCCTGTGCCTGGAACCGCGAGAACTGGCCGATCGAGGGCCTGCTCGAGAGCTTCCTGGCTATGCGCTCGCCCGCCGGCGAGCAGCTGGTGCTGCAAGAGAACCTCTTCGT
>JBAPRR010000190.1:0-18308 GCA_049281195.1 Acidimicrobiales bacterium | reverse complement strand
GCGAAGAACCCCGCAGGATGGGCGGAGCTGCTCGAACTTCTACGGGGCTCTGAATCTCCGGTCGTCGTCGGCATAAACGCCCGCGTCGCCGATGGACATGATCCCTCGTGGTTATGGGATGTGAACTTTGAAGAGTTCACAGGCCGCGATGTCGTAGCAACCGGCGAACGCTGCGGTGATCTTGCTGTCCGTCTCAAGTACGCGGGATTGCGGCATGCGACCGTCCCTGATCAACGCGAGGCCCTTTCTGCGCCGGGAGTGTCATACGTCGAATATGTCGGTAACTACACTGCTTTTCAGCAATTGCGCCGGGCAGTGGTTACCCGATCTGCGTCGAAGGTCCCCTCCGCAGTGACGTGGCATGAACCTAAAGGGGTGCCCGAAGCGACTGAATCTTTTCGTAGGGTGGGCGCGGTCCGCGATTCGGTACTACGTATAGCGGTCGTCCATCCCGATCTTCTCGGTACCTACGGGGACGGAGGAAACGGAAAGATCCTGGCCTGCCGCGCCGCATGGAGGGGTTGGCCGGTAGAGCTGCTCCTCGCCAGGTCTGACATGGCGCTTCCGAGCGCCGACATCTATTGCATCGGCGGGGGAGAGGACGCCCCGCAGGTCGAGTCAGCGATGTTGCTCCAGGCGAGCATTCTCGCTAGTGCGGTGGATGGCGGAGCTGCCGTGCTGGCCGTGTGCGCAGGATTTCAAGTTGTGGGGCGATCCTTTCCGGATGCCAACGGGAGTGAGCACGAAGGTCTCGGCCTCCTCGATGTTGTCACGACCAGGGGCACCGGGCCGCGATCGGTCGGTGAAGTCACCGCCGACCCCGTGGCACCGGCGATCGGTACCGTGTCCTTGAAGCGATTCACCGGGTTCGAGAACCATTCCGGCGTCACCCGCCTCGGAACCGGATGCGAACCGCTCGGCACCGTCGCCTCGGGGGTCGGAAACGGAGACGGATCGAACACGGAAGGGGCTTGGCACGCGCGGGTAGTGGGAACCTATCTGCACGGGCCGGTACTGGCCCGGAACCCGGCCCTTGCCGATGCAATGCTCCACCTGGCGACGGGCCGCACGATCGAACCTCTTGATGATTCAGAGGAGGACGCGTTGAGAATCGAGCGTCTGGGTTCGGTTCGCCATACCCACGGTTCTCGCAGCGCACGCCGCACACTCTCCCTTGCCGAGCTAATTCGCATACGTGGCTAGCCCTTCCAAGGTGACCGGTTCCCGGTATTCGTCTGAATCCGGAGCATCACGGCGGGGGCTGTGCGGTTCCTGTGAATCGTGGCACTCGCTTCACAGTGACCTCAAAGAGAACTCACAGCATGGGTAACGAGACTGTTACTCAATGGTGACAACGACATCGACCGGTGCGGCGCGGGTTCTCGTGGTCGATGACGAGCAGAGCATCACCGACCTGCTTTCCATGGCCCTTCGGTATGAGGGGCTCGACGTACGGGTCGCCCAAACCGGACGTGAAGCTCTCGAACGCGTAGACGACTTTCGCCCGCACCTGATGGTGCTCGACGTGATGCTCCCGGACCTGAGTGGTTTCGAGGTGATGCAGCGCGTGGCCAGGGACCGGCCGTCAGCGCCAGTTCCTGTGTTGTTCCTTACGGCGCGTGACGCCCTCGATGACAAGCTGCGGGGATTCACTCTCGGCGGCGACGACTACATGACCAAGCCGTTCAGCATCGAAGAGCTGATCGTGAGAGTCCGCGCCATCCTCCGCCGGGTCAGGGGCGCTCAGGAATCCGACGGGGTACTGGCTCTCGGCGATCTCGAGCTCGACGAGGAGAGCCACGTGGTGCGCCGCGCAGGAACCGCAATCGAGTTGACGCCGACCGAGTTCAAGCTCCTGCACTATCTGCTGTTGAACGCGGGCAAGGTCGTATCCAAGGCGCAGATCCTCGATCGTGTCTGGAACTACGACTTCGGCGGTAACGCCAACGTGGTGGAGATCTACGTGAGCTACCTGCGCAAGAAGATCGACAGCCTCGGCCCCCCCTTGATCCACACCCTCAGGGGAGTCGGTTACAGCATGCGCACGAGATCGGACTAGATCGGTGACACTACGGACTCGCCTTCTGCTCGGGCTCGTAGCCATTGTTCTTGCCGGTTTGTTCGTGTCTGACGTGGTCACCTACAAATCGCTCGAGAGCTTTCTCGTCAGCCGTCTCGACCAGCAGCTCGAGAACTCTCCGACCCAGGCCGCAAGGGCGTTGAACCAGTGCCAGCCGGGGACCCAGTCCTGCTCCTCGTTCGACATTCCTTCTGTTCCCCCCGGCACGTTCGCGGAGATTCGCTTTCCGAACGGCTCCCTCTCCATCTCGGGTTGGTTTCTTTTGTCCAACCCTCAGCTTCCGCACGCCCCGAAGTTCCCGGCAAAGTTCCCGTTGACCCAGTCCGGCAACGACCCTCAGATCTTCACGGTCAGCAATTCAACGGGGCTGGTCTTCAATGCCATTGCGGTCCCACTTAGGTTCCCCAACTCCTTGAACCCCCTCAATGGCCTCACGGTCATCGTCGCGGTTCCTCTCACTCAGGTCGATCAGACTCTCAACCACTTGTTGCTGATCGAGCTGCTTGTCTCTGCGTGCGTGCTGTTGCTCCTCGGCGCTCTCGTGTGGTGGATCGTGCGCAGAGGGCTCCGGCCTCTCGATCAGATGGCGACTACCGCAGGTGCGATCGCTGCCGGCGACCTGACGCAGCGGGTGGAGGCAGGTGATGCCAGGACCGAGGTGGGACGCCTCGGGGAGGCGTTGAACTACATGCTGGGGGAGATCGAAGTCGCCTTCGCGGCGCGGACTGCGTCAGAAGAACGCCTGCGGCGCTTTCTTGCGGATGCCTCCCACGAGCTTCGAACCCCCCTCACATCGATTCGTGGCTACGCCGAGATGTTCGACCGCGGCGCACGTGACCGACCAGAGGATCTCGCCATGTCGATGCGTCACATCCGGGCAGATGCAGATCGGATGTCGACTTTGGTCGACGATCTGGTGCTCATCGCCCGCCTCGGCAGAGAGCGACCGCTGGCCCATGAACAGGTGGATCTGCACGACGTTTTGGAGCCGGCGGTGGCTGCGATACGCGTTCAGGCTCCCGACAGAAATGTCACCCTGAGCGGATCCGAGTCGGCAACAGTGGTCGGCGATGCCAACCGTCTTCGCCAGGTCGTCGACAATCTTCTGGTCAACGCGCTCAGGTACACCCCTTCGGGATCCCCCATCGACGTACGACTCTCCGAGGAGGAAGGTTCGGCACTCATCGCGGTTGTGGACGAGGGAGCGGGCATCCCTCCGTCGGAACGCGAGCACATCTTCGAACCATTCCACCGCTTGGACCCCTCGAGGACCAGGGCCACAGGAGGCCAAGGCCTGGGTCTCGCGATCGTGGCGACGATCGTGCGCGCCCACGGGGGTGAGGTCGGTGTGGACGGAGGCGAAAACGGCGGCGCGAAGTTCTGGGTCCGGCTGCCGTTGACGCTGACCGCCACCACGACGAACGGCCGGTCTCCTTCTGATGGACATGCGAACGTTTCTGCACCGTCGAATACCCCGCAGACGGCGACCTCCGAGGTGACTTCCGTCCCACGCGTCTGACTACTGGACGCAGAACTCGTTTCCCTCAGGATCCTGCATCACGACCCAGTACTCGTCGCCCTCCTCGAATGGTTCGACGACGGTCGCGCCGAGGTCCACCAGGCGCGCAACTTCTACGTCGACGATCTCGCGGCCGTTGGCCCCGGACAGATTGAGGCTGCAATTGATGTCGAGATGGACTCGGTTCTTTCCGGCCTTCTGCTCGGCAACCCTCTGAAAATAGATGCGGGGAAGTGCTCCCTGCGGATCGACCACGGCGGACGCGGCTCCCCATTCCTCCTTAGGTACACCGGCTTCCCGTAGGAATGACTCCCAGGTCTTGTGACCGTCTGGCGGGGACTCTCTGACGTAGCCGAGTGCTTGAGCCCAGAAGGCGGACAGCTTTTCGGGGTCTGCGGCATCGAAGGTGACCTGAAAGCCCGTTGTCATACAAGGGATCTCATTTGAATTCCGGGCCTCGAGTCAAACGCCGGATGGGTCACTTATCGGGGCGCTCGATCGCCCAATCTCCGTCAGAGTGGGATTCGGGGTCGGGTCCGAGAGCCCACGCGCGTCGCCACGCCGACGCATCGGGTCCTTTAGCCGCGGTCGGCTCGCCCTGCGCGGCCAACCTGCGGGCCGTCCACCAATCGGTGGCCTGTTCGGACGCGAGGAGGTGAACGGCTTGCTCTATTCGCCTTCCGAGCGCCCTGGCATGCTCACCGGGTTCGGGATGGATCGGCATCCCGAAGGTCACAGTGGTCTGAGCACGCTGTAGCTTGCCCCGGTGGCGGGGGAGAACACGGCCCGTTCCCTCCAAATGCACTGGGACGACCGGACGCCCTGTGCGTACCGCGAGGTATGCAGCACCTCCACGAAACTCCTGCATCCAGCCGTCGGGGCTCCTTCCGCCTTCTGGATAGATGAGGAGGCTCCAGCCGTCGTCGATGAGGTCGGCCGCCAGATCGGCGGATTTTCTGTTCACCCGCTGGCGCTCGATGGGAATCGCTGCCGTCAGGAACGCCCACATGTGGGCCTTCCAACGCCGGTCGAAGAAGTAGTCCGCCGCACCCGCAACGATCGTGGCGTGCCGGATGCGTGCGGGGAGCAGCGATATGAGCAGGGGAGTGTCGACATGGCTGGTGTGATTGGCCACGAGTATCACCGGCGGCTCGACGAGCGAGAAGAGTTCCTCCCCTTGCACCCGGGGCGTCGCGACAAGGTGGGCCAAAGGCCTTGTGACGTTGTCGATGACGACCGCTCTCGCCAGGCGTACCGGGTACCGACGCGCCCAATCGGTGTCGTAGTCGACGCCGACCTCGCGCTCCGGGAGCGGGCGTTCGATGCTCGTGGGCCAATCAGGAGCACGCCACGGAAACCCGCCGCTTCTCAGTCGGCGCGTGAAACTCGAAACCGTGACAGAGCGAGAGTGCGTCCCCGCCCATCTGGATGTTGATCCGGACACCTGACTAGTGCACCTCGGACAGAAGGATGGGCGGTGCGTGCAGGTGAGTTACGGTCGGCTCCCTACCGACTGTGTCTTCCGCCATCTCGAATGCGTCGGCGAGTGTCGTGGCGGGCTTGAAACCAAGGCGTCTTACGGCGGCGCGATCGCCGCCAACGATGATGACCGCACCCAGGTGTTGCAGGGCATGGGCGCACCAGTACCACATGTAAAACGGGTGGACGCCGTGGTACGCGTTCCCGGTTCTGTAGAGGTGGACGTACCAGGGATCGGTCGCGTAGGCCTCTTCGTACTGCTGGACCTCCATCGGATCGGTTGTTTCCGACAGGACCTCGTCAAAGAAGTCGATGTAGCTCGGGTGGTGGCCGGGGTGAAAAGCCCATGGCGTCGGGTGCGACAGGATCAAGACTCCGCCTTCGCGCACGAGCGGGCGGCCCCTGTACAGATTGAAGAAATATCCGAGTCCGAGGCACGCGACCAGGATCGGGTTCATGATCGAGTTGACGTTGTAGGGGCAGATATAAGGCAGGCCCATGGTCAGTATGTCCGTCTGGCCGTCGACATGGACGAGCTGCTGCGCGTACACGTTCTCCGTGGTGAGTTTGTGAACCGCTTCGACTTCGCCGGCTTGGACAGACGTCATGCGCTGTGGCGCCCGCACGGAGTGAAGGATGTGCCGGGCCAGGTTCGGAGGGGTCTTCGCGAGAGCGGCCGACGAAGCCGCGAACGAGGCCCTGTCCACAAAGTTCCATTCCCATTCTCGCCGCTGGAGAAAACGGAACTGATCAGGGAACGTATTGGTGTTCAGGGTGGACTCGATCTGGAAGATCTTCACTCCCGATTCGGCGATGAGCTTTCCCATCCTCCAGTTGGACGAGTGAAGCTCTGATCGGTGCTGATCCATGAAAGAGCGCGACGCCTGCATGGTGGGGACGTTGTGGTGATGCCGCAGGCTGCGGTAGCTGGCCAGACCGGTGGCGACGCTCTTGTGTCCCCCGTCCATGGCCACCAGGTTGATGTTCACGTAGACGAGAAGGTCCGACGTGGCGGCGCGCTTGTTTATCTCGACCTCTTCACCCTTGTCGGTTTCCCCGATGAACAACAGATTGCTCGGGTCCTCGGCGTCGTGCTGGGTGAGCAGCCCATGTGGCGCGAAGGCGTCGTAGATGCGGTCCCCGAGCGCGTGGCGTAATTCCGATTCCGTCATGCGGCGATGAAGGGCGAGCGCCGCAATGAGCACGACATCGTCGACGCCTTTGCTTGCCGCGACGTCGAGGACCTGTTCGATGACCAGCTCCCTTACGTCGGGCCGCTGCATCGGAGGCAGTGGGAGGGAGATGTCGTCGAAGGCGATGGTCAGCTTCATGCCTGGGAACAGGAGTTCGGAAAGAGGTGCCGAGTCGCCGGTCGGGTTCTCGAGCGCCTGCCTTATTGCGACGACGGGGTCATCCAATCCCTTCAAGGGCTCGGGCGCGTAGATGACGCGGCTTCGGTCCGCCGGAAGCCGCTCCAAGCGGAATCCCTCGCCGTGCCAGAACAAGGTCGGCGGTGTAGAGCGGTCGACGTCCAGCACGAGACCGGGTCTCGGGCTCATCTAGGTGTCCTTTCTTCTGCGCCACGGGCCGGAGAGTCCCGGCGCATGTCGAAAACAATCTTGACGGCTCCGCGTTTTCCCGCGTTTCCCGCGTGCGCGATGGCGTCCTCGAAACGCTCCAGGGGGTACCTGGCAGAGACAAGCCTTCCGAGCTTCGCCTCGCCCACCAGATCGAAGGCGATGTCGAAGGTTCGCCTGTGGTCGCCCCCGAGATTCTCGACGCCGTACGCGTATGCCCCGACGAGTTCGACCTCGCGGTGCCACAAACCGGCGAGGTCGATCGAGATGTGACCAGGCATTCCGGCGAGAACGATCCGACCGCCGGGCTTGACCATGGCCATCGCGTCTTTGACTGACGACTCTGAACCGACGCAGTCGACGACAACGTCTGCTCCACCGGTCAGTCCGGCCGACACGGCGAGAGAGCGGGTACGCCTGCGCACCGCCCGGATCAGCTCGTCGTCTGCAGATACCACGTCGGCACCGAGGTCCTTGGCCAGACTGCGCTGATGGGGGTAGCGCGCTCCTGCAATAAGAGTGGCCGACGGCGCCAGGTGGCGAAGGGCGGCGATGGTGGCCAAACCGAGGGTGCCGGCTCCCATCACGGCCACGACCCCGGCGTTCGAGTCACGCGAACGTGAGGCGAGAGCAGCGTGCACCGCGCACGCTGTCGGTTCGACCATCACTGCTTCGTCATCCGTGAGAGATGCAGGCACCTCGTGCACCTGTGACGAGTGTGCGACCAGCCCGGCGGTCGACCACCCTCCGCCCGTGTCGGCGCAAAAGCCGATTTGAAGGCCCGGTGAGATGTCGCCGAACGCGACCCGCTCGCATCCCCCGGTTCTGCCCTCGGAGCACGCCGGGCACTTAGGCGTGATCCCTCGGGCCACGCAACCAATAGCCGGTTCCACGACGACTCGAGTACTTGCAGCAGGGGAGCCGTCGTCTGCGAGCACTCCGACGATCTCGTGTCCCGGTGTGAACGGGAAGCTGACGATGTCTTCGAAATAGCGGGAGCTCTTGCCGTCGAGGGTGGCCAGATCGGAACCGCAGATACCGGCCAGGAGCACCTCTACCCTTCTCCACTCGGCATTGGGGAGATCGGGCGGATCGGCGTCGACGATACGCAGAGGTCCCATGCCAGCGCTTTTCCCGGATCCTGACACCGAAGAGACGACACGGGCGGCGGCGAACCTGCCGACGTTGCGTTCGACCAACAGAGCCTTCACCGAGCTTTCCTTCCGAGCACCTGCCGATTTCCGGGCGAGGTCCCCGAAATCTTCCTCGGAGAGTCCGTCTTTTGTGACATGTCCAACCGCTCCCACCAACGTGACAATCCCGAGTCCAATGGACCCAAGGGGAGTACAGAACGCGAACCGGTGCTGGCCGGCTCCCACTCCTCGGTATGCCATCCCCGCTTCCTGGCGATTGCCGCGAGCTTGGCTTCGGGGTTGACCGCCACTGGAAAACCGACACACTCGAGAAGGGGGAGATCTGAGGCCGAGTCCGCGTACGCGATCGATTGACCGAGATCGAGACCCTCGCTCGACGCATACTCGGCGAGCACAAGGGCTCTTGCTTCTCCGGTCGGTGGCAGTCTTTCCAACCGGCCGGTGAGTCGGCCGTTCGAGTCGGTGGCGAGCTTCGCGCAGATGACCTCGTCGAACAGAGGGCGCATGGGCTCGACGACGAAGTCGAGTGCCCCGGTGATCAATACGGTCCTGTGACCCAGGGCTTTGTGCTTGCGGACCCTTGCGACCGCTGCGGGGAAGGATCGTCGCAGCAGTAGATGATGGAAGAGCTCTTCGGCGTCGCGGCGGACAAGCTCCTCGGGAGCACCCTCATACCTGCGGTAGAAGCTGCGCAAAAAGTCGCCTCTGTCACGCCGGTCGAGAGCGAGGAGGCTCGGCGCTTCGCGAAGAATCCGGGCGATGATCGTGGCGCGCTCACCGAGCGGAAGATGCCTTGTCGCGAGCCACGCGTACGACTCCACCACGTTGGATGCGACGATCGTGTTCTCCAGGTCGAATGCCGCCAGATGCCGGTCGGGGGAGAGGATCGCCCTGAGCGCCCGATCGTGGCGTGCTTCCATTGCCGGGCGTGCGGACGTCATCCGGACCCGCGCGTGCTCTACAACAGAGGGCAGGTGGACGTTCTCTACGTAGTCGTCCCAGTCGATGACCGCAGGGTCAAAGCAGAACACCTCGCGGTCTGCCTCGCTCAAGCGCTCCCACAGCTCGATCAGGCGGTCCACCGTGAAGAGTGCTTCCGTCTCGGTATATGCGCCGTACAGCTGCACATAACTGAGAGCCCTCTCTGCCAGCGAACGACGCTCTTCTACCCGTGCGGCCAGTTCCGCTCGGTCACCGCGAATAGGCAACGCGCTGAGAAGTCGTTCTGCGAAGCCGAGTGCTGTGTTCGCCCGCGAAAGTTGGCGCTGGACGCGTCCACGCCCGGGGAACGACCAGTCGGGAACCATGATCGGCTGCCCGTCCGAATCGTAGATCGGGTGCTCGGTGAACCATGCTTGGACGAGCTCGACCAGGTGTCCGTAACGGAATGGGTTTCTGACGCCCGAAGCCACGTGTAACACCCGTGTCGAAGAAGCACTCGGCCCGGCCGCTGCAGCGGCAATGATCGCTGCAGCCACCAGATCCACGGGGACGACGTCGGTGACTCCTTCTGGGATTCCGGGGAACTCCTTAAGCAATCCTCTGGCGTACGAGATGATGATCGGCTCGGCCATCCGGAATCCGCGGATCCAGCCCGGATGAGGTTCGGCCAGCGCCGACTCGATGATCGAAGGCCGCACCACGGTGATCGGCAGTTCCGGATGGTTCGTGACGAGTAGTCGCTCCCCGAGAGCCTTCGTGAATGCGTACGCATCGGGCCAACCGAGTGCCTGCGCTCTTGCTCTGCCTGCTTCTACGAGCGACGCCCGAACCCAGTCCTGGCGTAACTTTTCGGCTCGTTCGGCCAGCAGATGGGTGCCTGCCGCGCCAAGTTCGTTTCTCGCCTTCTTCGTGAACCGCGTCAGCCTCGTGGGTGTGCGCGACTCGGATTCGAGCTCGGAGCGGATATTGCGTGCCGAGTCGACTTCGGCAGTGATGTCGACCTCGGTCGTGACGGTCGTGTGCGTGCGGGCGCGGGCTCCGGAGCGCATGGCATCGGTGGCGAGAATCTCGGTGGCGTGACCCATGTGCGTGCCAGCCAGATATGCGGTCGACACGGTCACGAGATGGGTCGGTGCCTTGTCGGGGTGATCGGTTTCCCGTCTTGCGCTGCAGGCGGTTATGGCCGCCCCGACCCTTGAAGGACCCAGCAGGTTGACCTCGACTGCGCTGTCGATCGGGGCGTCGAATGCGACGGCAGCCGCCGAGTGCACGACGACGTCGGCAGAGGCCAGGATCCGTTGACCTTCGTCGTCGAGGCCGAGGCCGTCGGTGGAAACGTCGCCCCCCACGGCACTGAGGCGGCTTTCGATAACCGAGTCGAACGAGTCTCCGAGCTCGGATCTGAGCCTGTTGAAACAGTCGTTCCTGACGATCTCACGTTTGGCCCTGTCTGCCGCTCCCGATCGCCTGGTCGGGCGGATCAGTACCGCCACCTGGCAGTCCGGCACAGACCTTAAGAGACGCTCTACCAGGGCTGTTCCTAGGAATCCGGTGGCGCCGGTGACGAAGATCGTCTTTCCGGCGAGGGCGCCGGCAATCGACTCGATCGGGCCGGAAATCTCCGCGAGAGTGTCAGCCGTCCTTGGCACGGGGTTTGTCTACCACACGGTAGAGAAGTCGTCTACCATTTGGTAGGTGGGCAACCCGAGCACCTCGGAGCGCATCCTCGACGCCGCGCTTTCATCTTTCGCCACCCGCGGGTACGAGGTGACGTCACTAGACGCGTTGGCCGAAGGCCTGGGGATGCGAAAGCAGTCGATCCTTTATTGGTTCCCCTCGAAAGAGGCGCTCCTTCTAGCTGTGATCGACCGCTCTGCTCAGGAACTGACCGCCGCACTCGAGCGCTCGTTGGACAGGGCCGGAACCGGGTGGTCCCGTGTTGAGGCTGTCGTCAGGTCGGTATTCCGGCTGGCGGCGCGACGCCCAGAGCTGTTGGGTCTCTTAAGGGAGCTGGGCCGCCTCGGCCCGCCCGCGGCCACGCGTCTCGTTGAGGCGCTCGATCCCCTGGTTCAACGCGCTTCGCAGTTCCTTCAAGCCGAGATGTCGGCCGGGCATATGCGGGTCACCGAACCGCGCATCCTCCTGCTCGCCATCTATTCGACCGTGGTCGGGATGGTCACCGAGGTCGAAGTGCTCAGGGCTTTCGGGGAGGAACCAACTGCAAGATCCCTGGTGCGGAGACGGTCGGAGATCCTGGCGTTTCTCCGTTCCGCACTGCTGGTCGAGTCGGAGGAAACCCAGGCGCGTTCGGCCTGAGGAGCGGAAAAGGTCACTATCTATTCCTGGGGACGATCGACGCGTTCAGCCATGCGCTCGAGGAGTGATCGCTTTGGTTTGGCGTCGGGATCCGGTGTTGGGACAGGCGCTCTTCTGGGCGGCGGCTTCGGAGGTGTGTACCGCTTCGACTGCTGAGGACCTACAGGGGTCGATCTCTTCTGGCGAGTCGGCCTCGTGGGTCTGCCGCTCGCGTCGCGACTGGTCGCCGCTCCTCTAGTTCTCGCGTTGGTATTTCTGGTGTTGACGCCGCGTGAGGTCAGAACCTTCTGGACACGGAACATGCGGAAGATCAGGTAGCCGCCCAGCACCAGGAAGGGTGTTCCCGGGCCGATCAGTCCGATGGTTAGCCCGAGGAATAGAAGCGTGAAGGCGGTAAGCGAACGGCGCCGGTACCACGCGCACGCGAAGACGATCATGGAGAACGCGATCGGCAGGGCACCGTCAGTGAGGATGACCGTGGAGTCCTCGTGGCCTTTGTGATGGATCGGCGGGTTGCTGTGGACGGTGACGATCGTCACGACGATCCCGAGGACCACGCCCAGGGGAACGGCCCACAACGCGAGCTTCCGCTCTTTGTTGTCTAGGCGCTTCACCAGTTGAACGAGCTCCGGGGTCTCCATCGACTCGAACGGGTTCGAGCCCCCCATCAAGGTGGACTTGGAACGTGGAGCGGCAGTCGAGCGAGCGGTCTTGGCCTGGCGGTCCGCCGGTAGGGCGGATTCAGCGGTCTCGTCGTCAGAGGCGTAGGTGGTATCCGGGGCTTCCTGCTCTTCGGTTTCGTCTTCTGCCGCCGAAACGGGAGCCTTCACCTTGGTCGGCTTAGGGAGCTGTTCGGTGGCCACCGGAATAGGCTTGGGACCCGTCTTCTTCTGGGTCGACTGGGCTTTCTGTGCCGTCTGGGACTTCTGGGCTGTCTGAGTTTTCTGCGTCGTGGGAGTCTTCTGGACTGTCTGCGTCGAAGACGCGTTCGAGCTGCTAGGGCGGCCGCGACGAAGGTCGGGCAGTTGCAGAAGCAACCGCTGCCCGAGCGACAGCTTCCCGAGCCCGGACGTCTCCCGGTCTTCGTCTGGGCGATTGGAACCGTTGTCGGGCGTCGTCATGGCTGCTGGCTGTATCCGCCCGGAATTTGCACCTCTCCAGGCTAGACGAAAAGAACCAATTTCAACCGATCGGGTGAGGGCCGGCGCCTAACCCGAGATCGGAACTTCCAGGCGTGGTACGTAGAGGAGATGGACTTTCGTCGTGACACCGTCATCGGTCTGGCCTCGCAGGTCAGATCGGGCCAGCTGTCTGCTCGGGAGGTGGTGAGCCACTCCCTGTCACAGATCGAGGCACTGAACCCTGTGGTCAACGCATTCGTCGCCGTAGATGGAGAGCGGGCTCTCGACGAAGCGGCGGCGATCGACGCCGTCGTCTCCGCGGGACGTGACCCTGGGCCTTTGGCAGGGATTCCCGTCGGGGTGAAAGACCTCGAAGATGCGGAAGGCTTCGTCACGACGAACGGCTCAGTCCTCTTCGCCGACACAGGCCCGGCCAAGCACGACTCGGTCCTGGTGGCTCGCCTCAGGGCTGCCGGGGCCATTGTCGTAGGAAAGACGAACACCCCCGAGCTTGGCCACAAGGCGGACACCGACAACGTTTTGTTCGGTGGTACCAAAAATCCCTGGAACCTTGATCACAGTCCCGGGGGATCATCGGGAGGAACCGCCGCGGCAATCGCCTCCGGAATGATTCCGCTCGGGACTGGTTCCGACGGCGGGGGGTCGATCCGGATTCCGTCGTCGTGTTGTGGTTTGTCAGGGATGAAACCCTCTCTTGGGCGAGTTCCATCTGGGGGACCCCACCCTCCTGACTGGGTTGACCTGTCGACACGGGGCCCGATGGCACGGCGCATCGGAGACGTGGTGGCGGCGCTCGAAGTAACGGTTGGACCGGATCCGACCGATCTTCGTTCGCTCCCGCGGCCAGAAGCTTCATGGCGTGCTGTGCTCGAAGATCCACGGGTGCCGGCGCGGATCGCCTGGTCGCCCACGCTCGGCTACGCACCATTGGACGAAGAAGTAAGAAAGATATGTAGTCGCGCAATCGACGTTCTCGTCGGTCTCGGTGCCGAAGTGATCGAGGCGACGGATGTTTTCGAGGAGGATCCCGTATCGGACTGGCTGACGCTCGTCTCCTCGTACTGCGCGCGTACATTGGACGGACACCGCACTTCGGAGGCTTGGGCGAATGTGGATCCGATCCTCGCCGCTTTAACGGACCATGCCGCGGACAATTTCAAGGCGGTCGAGGTGGTCAAGGCCGCTGACGCGTGCCATCTGTTGAATCTCAGACTGGTCGAGCTCTTTCACGATGTGCGCTTGCTGATCACGCCGACCTGTGCAGCTCCTCCGCCTCCGAGATCACTCAATGGATCAGGGATGATCAACGGGGTTGAGGACGCAAACTGGGTTCGATTCACCTACCCGTTCAACATGACCCGTTCGCCCGCCGCGACGGTCTGCGTGGGCCTTACGACCAAAGGGCTTCCCGTAGGTCTGCAACTCGTCGGTCCTCAGCATGCCGACCTGGTCGTATTGAGGTCGGCCGCCGCTCTCGAACAGGCCATCGGATTCGAGCAGGTAGCGCAGATCACTGCCGCATAGGCCGTGATTCGCCCCACGCCTTACCGTCCCACCACCGGATCCAGCCCGGATCGTCAGGATCCGGATACCACGCCGCTTTCGGCGGAACCGCGACTTGTCGTTGCACATGTGGTGATTCTTCTGGGGGAGCGGTTCGTTCGAGCACGAGTGTAGGGGCCGCAATGGGAGGACAAGGGAATGCGGCCGGGTGTTCGGGGCGCCGGGGAACGTTCGTCGCAGCGTTGTCGAGGTAGAGGCCATTGCGCCTCGCAGACGGTGTCTTGGCGACGAATGACAACCAGGTCCTCGCCAGTTTCCTATGAAGACCAGCGAAGGTGCCCCCCGTCTTTGCAGATATGGAGATCGCGGCGCCCAGGGAACAGACGGCGAAGAGTGCACCTGCTATGACCAGGATGATCCCGGACCAGTAGACCGTGTCCACGAATCCGCATGACGGCGTCGTCTGTGAGATGCCGTGACCAAGCAGGTAGGTGGAGACAATGCAGGAATCGTGCGGTTTCCTTTCGTGCATTGTCATAACCAAGCCCGTGAAAAAGACGCCGAGGCCGATGCACGTCCAAAACGCCCACCGTCGAGAGCTGCTCTTCCGAGCGGCCATGCGGTTCCCCCTCCGCAGCGGAGGTCTTGATCAACCCCCAGACTCCGAAATGGTGCCATAGGTAGCAAATAGGGGGAGCGTCAGTTCTGCATTTGCCGGAAGAAGTGTTCGTTTATTGTGGGCGGAAATCGAGTGCTATGCCGACGCGGTTGCACCTTTATCCACGCTCTGCGGATTCGGCGTGCTGATAAAGAGCCTGACCGCATACCGCAGGCAACTGGTGCCCGATCATCGCGCAGATGGCTGCGGTGAAATAGGTCTCCGATCCCACAACAGCTTGGGCGACCGGGGTCGAACCATCGGTGATCTTGAAGGCGACCTGTGGCGCGGTCAGGCCCTGCAACGTCAGAGGCTGGTTCGAGTAGCCCGCACCGGACTCGTAGAGCGTGTTCCCGAAATCAATGAACGGCAGGGAGCCGCCTCCGATGGACTGAAGGAGAAGTTGGTCCGACGATGGGAGCTCCTGCAGACAGGCGTAGCCGTTCACATTGCATTTGGCGTCCGCAGGAGCCGGTTTGGACTTGGCGAGGTCGTAGCTCTTGAAAGCCAGGTAGGGACTCGAGTACGTCGCGCCGTAGAAGCTCAGCGTCCTGGTGTCGGGAGCAAAGTCCGAAAGAGACGAGTTGGTGATGGAAAGGCCGTTGAACGTCCCGAACTTCGACAGAGCCATGACGAGTCCCCAGTTCTCGGCTGCGCAGAAGGGGCAGTACGACGCCCAGACGTAGAGCAGCTCGGGGTGGCCCTGGGATTTCAGGGGAGCCCGGTTTCTTATCGCACGTGGCAAGTTCTCGATCTCCGACGGTAAGCCGACGCCGGCTTGCTCGGCGGTCGAGATCGACGCGATCTCTTTGACGAGGCGGTCTGCAGCTGCGTCCGACGCGGACAGATGCGAACCGACTCCGGCAGGATGGGCCGATGGTCCGCTTCGAGGAACGACGACAGCGGTCACGATGACGGCGACAAGCACGACCATCGCTGCGGCCCAACCGACAGACGCCCGAAGCGATGGTCGCGGGCTGTGGCTCCCGGGCCGGCAAACCTTGATGGGGCGGTCCCGCTGAGCGTGGCGCGCCACATCGTGGATCGTGTGCAATTCCTTCGCCAGTATCTCCTCGGCGCTCACGGCGGTTCGCCAAGTCATTGCCCGAAGTTGATCGTCGAGGTTCGATTCCTTAGTCATTTTCTCCACCCGTTGTGTCAGCTTTGAGCGCTTTGCGCAGAGCCTTTAGAGCGCGATCGACGTGCTTCTATACTGTCGGTATCGAGATGCCGAGAAAGTCGCCTACTTCACGCATGCTCCAGCCTTCGCCGTGAACGAGGAGGACGGTTACTCGTTGACGTTCAGGCAGTGAGGCGAGAGCGGACGGTAATTCGGGCTCCACGAACACGTTGGCGCTCTCCGGTCTGAGGAAGACGATGGGAGTCTTTCGCCTTCGGGTCTTACTTTGACCGACCCGGTAGAGGTAGCCGACCGGATTGGACATGGGTCTTATCTGTGCCCAGTGCTCCCACGCATAGGCCAGTGCCTCGGCTGTCGCTTCACGTCCGCGTTCGTGACCGTACGCGGCGAGGAAAGCCCCATGAAGGCGTGGTTCGACCTCGGACGTGAAGTCACGAAACTGTTGCTGCGCTTCGTCTTGGCCGGCCACCGATTTCGGCACTACCTCTCGATCCGTAGGCACAGTCGTGTCCGATCCCGTCGCCGCTCCTACGGGTACAGACCGGCGAGCTGGATCGTTTTATGACATTGGATCCTGAATCATCGGCCCTGAGCCGTGTTGCGCGGCGTGAAAGTCCACCGAGCTATTCTTGACAAAACCGATGGGAATAGTTGAATATACGTCAACAGTCAGGCGGGAGGTCCTGACAAAGAAAGTGTGGCATTCGCCACCGGGCCTGCCACCGAGTCGATCAAGGGAGGACTTTGTTCATGAAAGCGTGGGTGGCGTTGGCCTTCGTTCTCGCATTGAATTTGGGGATCGCCGGCGCGGCATCCGCACATGGCAGCAACGCCGTCACCTGGGGTGAGAAAATCGGAGATTCTCCTACGGAGATCGCGAATCTGCCGATGGTCGACGCAGTGCAGGCAGCCAACTGGGGAGGTCTGGCGGAAGATACTTCAGGCCACGTGTGGCAATGGGTTCAATCGACGTCACCCTCCGCAATCGAAGAACCCGGTCCTACTGACCCGCTTTCTCTTGGTGAGGGTTACTGGTTCAGTGCGGTTGTGGACAGCTCTGGAGATCTGTGGACCTGGGGCGACAACGCCTCGGGGGACTTGTGTCAGGGGACGTTCAAAAAGCAAACCACGTCGACACCTGAAGAAGTTGGACTTGGGAGTCCTGCCATCGCCGCGTCAGGAGGAGCCAGCCACCTGATGATTCTCATGAAGGACGGCACGGTCGAGGGGTGCGGAGACAATCACGGCGGCGAGCTCGGAGATGGTTCGAACACGGATTCAGATGAACCGGTCGTCGTGCAAGACCTCAGTCACGTAGTCGCCATCAGCTCGGGAGACACGTTCGACGTCGCTTTGACCGCGTCTGGACAGGTCCTCGATTGGGGACAGAACCAGTTCGGGCAGCTCGGAAACGGAACCGAATCAAACTCCAACGTTCCCGTTGCGGTGTCGCTGCCTTCGCCCGCTGCGCAGATATATGCCGGAGGATCAACGAGAAATAACGGCCAGACCATCGCTCTACTCAAAAACGGCGAGGTGCTTGCTTGGGGCAATAACAAGTGGGGGCAGCTCGGGAACGACAGCAACACCAACAGTGACGTCCCAGTTGAAGTCAAATTTGTCGGAAACCCCGTCATCACCACTGTGGCGACGGAAGGAGCGACGAGCTTCGCGTTGGACAGTAGCGGCAACCTGTACGCGTGGGGAGACAACAGCAAGGGCGAGTATGGCGACGGTTCCAGCGGGGGAAACAGCCTCGTTCCGAAGATCGTCGGAACTGGCTACACCACAATCAGCGCCGTCGCCGACAAGTTGGTCGCGGTCAAGAGCGCTGCATCGTAAATCGTCGTACCACTGAAGGAGTGCTTCCGGACCTTGACCCGGCAGACCGTCGGGTCAAGGTCCAAAGAGCAATTCCGTGGGAAAACTTGCTCACGGAGTCCGGTCCTGGCAGGGAAGGAGTTGAGCTTTCCCACCACCAGGACCGGTCCGCAACGAGATAAGTACTTCGATCAGAGGAACCGACGGTCCCTCAAAGGATCTCAGGCGGTGGCGCTGAACAGAAGCTCTGAGCCTGGCGCCATCGTGATGTTTCCACTTCCGTCCACGCAGACGTTGACCGTGAAGGTCCAGCCCTTGGGTATCGAGGTCTTAGCGGCTCCTGTGCCGCCTTTGACATCTCCCGTGACCATGTATTCAGTGGAACCAGATGGGCAGGCCGTGCCGGCTTGCGTCGGAACGACGTTGTCAAGCTTCGTTGTCCCGGTCCCGTTCCACGTGATCTTGCCGCTTCCCGAGATGAGAGATGAGGCGGGTGCTGATCCGCTTCCACCGGTGTTCGCCTTGTCATTGCACTTGGTTACGCTCACGTTGCCGGTGATCGTGCCCGTTATGTTCTTGCACTTGACCGAGGTCCCGGCCGGCTTTGCAGCAAATGCTGTCCCTGCCGCAGCGACTACACCCATCGCCGAAACTGGCAGCACCATGAAGGCGCCGACCAACAGAAACTTCCTCATTTGTAACCCCCAAGCTAAAGCTACGGTCCCCTAACGCCGCAGACGAGGCGCAGAGTAGTGCTCGAGTGAACCTTCGTAAAGGGCAAACGGGGACGCACGAAACCACAAATGGGTAGATGTGCAGGCCAATGCCGGGCTGTTCACGACGCTGTGACCAGGGGGTTCGCTCGACCACAGACACTAACCGCCCGCTCGACAGCGCCGAGGCTGGCCCGCGTTGTTGTCGTAGGGATACGCGAGATTCTGGTGTTTTCGGAAATCATCTGGGGACAACGTGACCC
>JBAPRR010000189.1:0-24280 GCA_049281195.1 Acidimicrobiales bacterium | reverse complement strand
GGCGGCTCCGGTGGCGGCGGCGGCGGCGAACGCGAACTGCAGGGTGGCGGCGGGCAGGAGGTCCAGTACCAAGGAGAGCTCGTTTCGGTCCGTGGACTGTTCGACCTGCGTGACGAGGGCTACGGGTTCCTCCGTGCCGACGGCTATCTGCCTAGCTCACGCGACGTTTACGTATCGATAAGCCAGGCCCGCCGTTTCTCCTTGAGAAAAGGGGACCATGTCGAAGGTGCGTGCCGTCCGGCTGCCAACAACGAAAAGTTCCCCGCACTCATAAGGATCGATTCGATCTCCGGCCTCACGCCGGAAGAGGCCCGCAACCGTCCGAAGTTCGAGGACCTGACCCCGCTGTTCCCGGACTCGAAGCTCCGTCTCGAGACGCCGGGCGAGCCCGAGAACATCACGGCGCGCATCATCGATCTGCTCTCGCCGATCGGTAAAGGCCAGCGAGGCCTGATCGTCTCCCCCCCGAAGGCGGGAAAGACGACGATCATGAAGCAGATCGCGCACTCGATCGAGGCCAACAACCCCGAGGTGCACCTGATGGTCCTTCTTGTCGCCGAGCGGCCGGAAGAGGTCACAGACATGCGCCGCTCCGTCGAGGGTGAGGTCATCGCATCCAACTTCGACCGTCCAGCCGAAGAGCACACGGCGGTCAGCGAACTCGCAATTGAAAGGGCCAAGCGGCTCGTCGAGGCCGGACGCGACGTTGTGATCGTCCTCGACGGAATCACCCGTCTCGCCCGTGCCTACAACCTGGCGCAGCCCGCGACGGGCCGGATCATGTCCGGTGGTGTCGACTCGGGGGCCCTCTACCCGCCGAAGAAATTCTTCGGTGCGGCCAGGAATATTGAAGAGGGTGGATCGTTGACAATCCTCGCCACCGCTTTGGTGGAGACGGGCTCGAGGATGGACGAGGTGATATTCGAGGAGTTCAAGGGAACCGGGAACATGGAGCTGAGGCTCGACCGCCGGCTCGCCGAACGCCGGCTCTACCCGTCGATCGACGTGAACGCCAGCTCGACCCGTCACGAGGAGCTCCTCTTCGAGAGGGGTCAGCTCCAGCAGGTGTGGAAGCTTCGCCGGGTGCTCAACGCCCTATCCGGCGAGAACGGCAACTCGGCTCCTGGCCTCGAGCTCCTCATGGACCGGATCCGACACACCCGCTCGAACGACGAGTTCCTCGCCGAGATTGCCAAGGGACCTGCCCCGAACGTCTGAGCCCGCAGGAAGAAATAGCCCAGAACGGTAGACTGAGAGACGAAATGAAAGCCGACATACACCCCAACTACGAAGAGACGTCCGTGCGTTGCTCCTGTGGCAACACTTTTACGACGCGCTCTACCCGTGGCGAGCTCCACGTCGAGCTCTGCAACGAGTGCCACCCCTTCTTCACCGGCAAGCAGAAGCTCGTTGACTCCGGTGGTCGTGTCGAGCGCTTCGAGCGCCGCTACGGCCGCCGTAACGCGCGGCCCAAGCGCTGAAGAGCACCTAGTGCTCGGCCGGGCGACCCAAATGCCCGGCCCGCCGGTATCGAAGATCATTCCCGGAGCGCACGACTGTTTTCGCGCGCAAGTACGGTGAACCCCAATGGATCCTGACCGTCTGGCTGCCTGGGAGAGTGAGCGCCAGACGGTTCTCGAGCAGCTGTCAGATCAATCGGTCGTAGCGGACCGCCAGAAGCTCGAGCAGCTGTCGAGAAGGCACAAAGAGCTCGAAGAGCTGATCGCAGTCGCCACCAGGCTCAGAAACGCCGAGGCTGATGTCGCCACCGCCCGGCAGATGCTTTCTGAGTCGGATGCGCAGGACCGCGACCTCATAAAAGATGAGCTCGTCCTGGCCGAGGAAGAGGTGGCCCGGCTCGAAAGCGGGCTACGCGACCTCCTCGTCCCGAAGGATCCCAACGACGGCCGCAACGTGATCATGGAGATCCGTGGCGCCGAAGGTGGCGAAGAGGCGAACCTGTTCGCAAGGGACCTGTTCGACATGTACACCCGATACGCGGAGCACAGGCACTGGCCGCTTCGAGTTCTTTCACGGGCCGACTCCGACCATGGAGGCCTCGACGAGGTCGTTTTCATGGTGAAGGGTTCGGACGCCTGGCAGCGCCTCAAGAACGAAGGCGGCCCACATCGCGTCCAAAGGGTTCCGGTCACCGAGTCACAGGGCCGGGTGCACACGTCGTCGGCGACGGTGACAGTGCTCCCCGAAGCCCAAGAGGTGGAAGTCAACATCGACCCTCAGGATCTGCGCATCGACGTGTACAGATCCACCGGTCCCGGCGGGCAGTCCGTCAATACCACCGACTCGGCAGTGCGCATCACCCACGTCCCGACCGGGATCGTGGTTGCCATGCAAGACGAGAAGAGTCAGATTCAAAACCGCGCAAAGGCGATGCAGGTGCTCCGGGCCCGGCTGCTCAAAGCCGAACAGGACCGGCAAGCCGCCGAACAATCTGTGAAGCGCCGCAACCAGGTGGGCGCCGGTGGCCGCTCCGAAAAGGTGAGGACCTACAACTTCAAGGAGAACCGCGTGACGGATCACCGGATCAAGCTCACGCTTCACAAGCTCGACCGCATTCTCGAGGGGGACCTCGACGAGATGATCGACGCACTCATCGCCGCCGACGGGCTAGAGGCAATGGAACCGTGACAGACAGATCGATGACTCATGAATCAGTAACTGATCAATCGGTGACTGGGCCTGAATCAGTGACTGGGACCCCCGCGGTGCGCGAGCTACTGCTCGACGTCGCGCAGCGACTGGGCTCAGCCACAGAGGCCCGCTGGCTGCTCGAGCACGTCCTCGGAACGGGGAACGGTGCCATTCTCGCCCAGGCCCGTGCGGGAACGATGACGACCCCAGGCGAGGTGGACGCGATCGAAGCCCTGGTTGAGCGCCGCCTCGCTGGAGAGCCTCTCCAGTACGTCCTCGGGATGTGGGACTTCAGGGCGCTCGAGCTCAAAGTGGACCCGCGCGTGCTGATTCCGAGGCCGGAGACCGAAGTAGTCGTGGGTCACGCACTGGACGAGCTCACACTTCTTGTCGAGCAGTCCGATCCGGAGGATCTGATCGTCGTGGTCGACCTCGGAACCGGCTCTGGTGCGATCGCACTGTCAATGGCCCTCGAGGGATCGGCCATCATCCGCGACCGGCACCTTCAGATCTGGGCGACCGACGACGATCCGGCGAGTTTGGCGGTGGCCGGAGACAACATTCAGACAATTGGAGAAGCCCATCCCGAGGTGCCTCCGGTCAACCTCGCAGAAGGTCACTGGTTCGACGCGCTGCCCTTGGAGCTCAAAGGCCGGGTGGGATTGGTGGTGACGAACCCTCCGTACATTGCGGAAAGCGAGTTCCTCGACCTCGATCCCGTTGTCCGTGACCATGAGCCCCGTCACGCGCTCGTCTCGGGGCCGAGCGGTACAGAAGCGATCGACGAGATACTCAACGCGGCCCCCGAGTGGCTGGCGCCACACGGCGCTCTGGTCATCGAGATCGCGCCTCATCAGGCCGAGGACGCAGCGCTCCGTGCGCTCATCTCAGGCTTCGACGGAGTCGTGGTGCGCCGCGATTTCGCGGAGCGCTCTCGGGCGCTGGTAGCCCGGCTCTGGGGGCAGGTCCCGCAGGAGTCGTGAGCAGGATCGGTTCAGTCGAAGAGGCCGTCGAGGCGCTTCGCGCCGGCCAGGTGGTGGCGTTCGCAACGGACACCGTCTATGGGATCGCCACCGATCCGAGTCTCGCCGGCGCAGCCGAAAAGCTGGCGCGAGCTAAAGGAAGGTCACAACAGGTCCCGCTGCAGGTACTCATTTCCGGTATGGATCAGGCCGAGAAATTGGGAGTGTGGACCGAGGCTGCGTTGCGGGTAGCCGAAACGCTCTGGCCCGGAGCGCTGACGGTGGTGGTCGAGCGCAAGCCCGGTGCCGTGCTGCACATCGGTGGCGACGATCACACCGTGGGGCTGCGCTGGCCCGATAACCCTGTCTCTGTCGAGCTTTGTCAGATGTGCGGCCCACTCGCTGCAACGAGCGCCAACCGCCACGGTGAGCCCCCGCTCACCACAGCTGAAGAAGTGGCACAGGCGTTCGACGGCTCAGTGGCGGTGGTAGTCGACGGTGGTCACCTACCCGGTTCGGCTTCGACAGTGGTCGACCTGACGGGCGACAAACCTGTAGTCCTCCGCGAGGGGGGAGTGCCGGCGTCGGCTATCGAGGCCGCGTTCGCCTGATCACGGTTCGCCTGATCACCGTTCGAGCCATCACGGCTCGGGTGATCAGGGTTCGACTGAACAGGTTTTGGGCGATCAGCGGATGTCGACGCGCCCGTCGGGACGGATCTGCGCCCGCCGGCCGCAACCTTCTTCGACCATCAACGTATGGAGAAGGTCCTCATCGGTGGTCGTTCCCCATCCGCGCGCTCCGTCTTCGGTGAGCACAGCGAAGATCCCCAGTTCCGGCCGCGCGTCGCGGCCTACGAGAACCGTGTAGGTCTCGACCGTTCCCTCCGTACCTTCGTCCTGATTGGGCGCCGGCGCGCGTTGAGGCATCGCGTCGACCTCGCTCTGGACATTTTCGTAGTGGAAGCCCTGCGTCGGAGGCTCGCTCGACCACACGCCCATCGAGTGTTTGGTGGCGTACCACCCCAGTCCGGTCAGAAACCCGGTTCCCCCTTCCGACCGCAGCAACGACGACATGGTCGCGATCGAGTGGCTCACGTAATTGTTGCCGGGACCCCCTGCGAATCCGAGGCCTCCGGTGATGGTGAGGGGCCTCGAAGGATCATCGACGGCGAGGCCGATCTCGGCCGCGGCCATCTGCACCGCGGACGGGAAGCACGAGTAGAGGTCGACCCGGCTGCAGTCGTCGATGCTCTTTTCCGCGAGCTCGAACGTGCGCGCACATGCGGTCCTGATGGCAGGGGAGGAGTGAAGGTCCATGCGGTGGGTGAGGAACCAATGATCGTTCGCTTCTGCACCCGATACGGGGAAGATCATGCGATCTGCGGGCACGCCCGCCGCCTCGGCCGACTGGAGAGAGCACAGGATGAAAGCAGCACCGAGGTCGACCCTGTCATTGGCCATCTGGAGCTTCGGATAGGGAAAGGAGACCATGCGGTTGCCGGGTCCGACCGTCCTTATATCTTCTGCGGCCCTCGGCGTCTGGCTCCACGCGTACGGGTTGTGCGAGGCCACCTCGCTGAATCCGGCCCACATCTCGGAAACGAGGGTGGCGTCCTCTTCGAGGGTGCGCCCGGCCGCGAACCGCAGCGCGCTGGCGAAGAGTGGAAAGACCCGAAGGGGTCGGTCGAGCGAAGCGGCCCTTTCGACCGCGGTTACCGGGTCACGGTCGGTTCCCAAGGCGACAGGCTCAGGCGTTCCTGCCGGCTGGGTCGTCCACGGAAGAGGCGGATTATCCGGGTCCCTCCGCGCCAGGCGCCGGGTCCCGATGCAGTCGGCGCCGGCGACCAGGGCCACGTCGAGCTCGCCGTCTGCGATCTGGGCGCAGGTCCTGCCCGCTATCGACTGGGGGCCGTTCCCTCCGATGCCGGCCAGTGCGAGCTCCCCCGGTTCGATCCCCAGGCGTTCGGCGACGATCAGCCCCGGATTGGTGTAGTTCCAGGACAAAGGGGGCAGGATCCGGAGTGTCTCCGCACGTTCGAGGAGCTTGCGGCCTGCCCCCGGGGCGCCGGTATCGGTGGCGGCTAGCTCCAATGCCCTCGCCATCAGCTCGGCCGGTTCGGGCCTGGCGGTCAGCGATATCGATTCGTCGAGACGCGAAACGACCTGGCCGGTTCCGACGAGAACGGGGGTGCGGGGGTCCAGGCCCATGGCGCGGGAGCGTATCCGGGCCAGCGGGAACCGGTCCCGAAAGGGCGCGCCAGGGTCCGAACTGGGACCCTCGGTATGCTCGTCCGATGCAGATTGAGGGGGTCTGAGCTTGCCCTCCATCTGGTCCTACGCCCTCATTGGTGGGATCGCGGCGGTTTGTACGTTCGTCGGGACATACCCGGTCAAGGCCATCGCGTCGAGGATCGGGTTCGTCGACGAGCCAGACGAGCGCCGGATACACACCCGGGTCACTCCGAATGGCGGGGGCGTGGCGATGTTCGTGGCCTTTCTGGTGGCGATGGTCGTGGCCTCCCAGCTCGGCTCCATGCACAACCTGTTCGAGAGCTCGTCTGAGCCTTTGGGGGTGGTGCTAGCGGGCACCGTCATCGTGGCGGTGGGTCTGATCGACGACTGGAGGGACATGTCCGCCCCGGCCAAGATGGCCGGTGAGGTCCTCGCGGCGATGATCCTCGTGTTCCTCGGCGTGACGATGTTCTGGTTCAAGCTGCCGTTCGCCGGATTGATCGTCCTGTCGAGCTCCCTGATCCCGCTGCTCACCGCGTTGTGGGTGATCGTGATGACCAACGCGGTCAACTTCATCGACGGGCTGGACGGGTTGTGCGCCGGCGTGATCGCCATCGCTTCTGGAGCTATCGCCGTCTACGGCCTTCATCTCATGCAGACCGGCGTGCTTCAGTCGGACAACATCGGTCCTCTGATCGCGATCATCGCGTGCGGGATGTGCATCGGCTTCCTGCCGCACAACTTCTCGCCGGCGAAGATATTCATGGGTGATGCGGGCGCATTATTTCTTGGTTTGCTCATGGCAGCGGCGACGATGGTCATAGGTGGGCGCACCACGGATGTGACCGGTCAGACCTACTTCTTCTTCGCGCCCCTTTTGATCCCAGTGGTGATCCTCGGCGTCCCCATCGTCGACATGTCGTTCGCCTTCGTAAGAAGGACTGCGAAGAGGGTCCACTTCCACTCACCGGACAAGGACCATATCCACCACCGTCTCTTGCGCCTGGGCCACGGGCCGCGGCGGACGGTCGTCATCCTGTGGGCTTGGACGGGGCTTCTTTCCGGCTTCGTGCTGGTGCCGCTGTACTTTCCACGTGGAAACTCCTTCATACCTCTTGGAGCGGCGGTCATCGTGCTGACGCTCTACACGTGGTTCCATCCTGGCCTTCGCAAGGACGATGCCGTTTTGGACGATCCAGCTCTGGATGGTGCCGCTCTGGACGATGCCGCTTTGGATGACGGCGCTCTGGGGGATGCCGCCGCAGGGGACACCAATGGGGACGGCGAAGGAATCGTGCAGGGGCACGTGACCGTTCGTGGGCAGGCAACTGTGCATGGGCAGGTGGCCGTGCACGGGCCGGTGGCCGTGCATGGGCCGGTAGCCGTGCATGGGCAGGAGAACGGGCTCGAGCCCGGGAGTGCAGTTGCCGCTCAGAACGGCACGTCGAGCGGCCTCGAGGATTGGCGCGATCTGATAGTGCCGAAAGGGCCGGACAACAGAGGTCCAGAGAAGCACGCCGAAAAAAGAGGACCCGGGAGGAGAGGATCGACGGCTCCTCAACAGGAGATGGGCGGCCTTGTAGGCGGCAGAGCCGATGGTCGCGACTGATCCGACGGATGACTGAGGCGGGAGTCCTCGTTTTGCCGCAGAGCTACCAGGGATGCGATGATTGTGCTGTGCGTCTCCTGCGGCTCCGGTGCTTCCATGAAGGTCTCTTCACGAGATCACGTGGCTCGTCGGCATGCGCGGGTTTCAGTCCCATCGCGTGAGTCCAGACGAACCGGAGCGATGCATTACCCCCTCTACATAGGCGATGCGCGCCGCGCCGAAGGACCCCGGTGGCAATCCATCTCCGAGCCTGATGGATCTACTCTCGATGGGCATCGCCTCGGCGGTGTGCATCGGGTTGGGACTGGGCGCGGGGTTACTGGCCGACTCCTGGCTCCACACCTCTCCAGCCCTGACCTTCGTGGGACTCTTCCTGGGGGTCGTCGCTGCAATCATTCTGACGGTCCGTCAGGTGAAGAAGTCGTTCTGAACGGAGCTCCCGCATGAATCTGATCTCTGCGTTCTCGATCCCCCAGATCTCCCGCGTCGCCAGGCGCACCGCGCTCACCGCCGTGGCGATCGGTGGAGTGGCCCTGATCGTCCTGGCCGTGATCGGATACGGGTTCGCGGGCATCGGGGTCTGCATAGGATTGGCGCTCGCTTTGGGGAACTTCCGTATGACCGCCGCATCAGCAGTGAAGGCAGCAAATGCGCAAAGAGCGAGCAACCGTCGACCGTTGGCGCTGAACACGTTGGCGCGCCTCGGCGTCGTGACGGTCATCGCGGTCGGCCTTCTTCTGTTGAAGGAGCAGCTCGGATTCGGCGTGCTGCTCGGCTTGGCGATCTTCCAGTTCGTGCTTCTCACGAACATGACCGTCTCGCTTCTGAAGGGAGCGGCGTTCTCCTCGGGTGGGAACAGCGGCGACCAAGACCTAGGAGCAGCTTGAGATGCCTGGCGTAAGCGGTTCTCTCTTCGGGGGCGCCACCCGCATGCTGGCGACCGACATCAACGTCGGCGACCACCTGCAGAAGACCCTCGGGGGGCTCACGTTCAACCTGGACACGATCTGGGCCACCCTCGTCGCCGCAGTGATCGTGTGCGGCCTGGGCTGGTACATGCGGACCAAAGCGACGAGTGGGGTTCCCGGCAAGCTCCAACTGGCGTTCGAGTCGATCGTGGATGCCGTGCGCCAGCAGGTGGAGGGACCCAACCCGACGGGCACTTCTCCGATCGTTCCTTTCGCCGTGGTGCTCTTCCTGTTCATCCTGATCGCCAACTGGTTCAGTGTGCTCGGCCTCGGCTCGACCTACGAATGGCTGGGCCCGCCGACCGGCGATATCAACCTGACCCTCGCGCTTGCGATCATCGTCATCATCCCTGTGCACATCGTGTCGATTCGTGCAAGGGGGGGAGTCGGCTACATCAAGCACTACTTCCAGCCCTACAAGGTGCTGTTCCCGATCAACGCGATCGAGGAGGTCGCTAAGCCGATCACACTGGCGCTGCGTCTCTTCGGCAACCTTCTCTCCGGCGGGCTCATGCTCACGCTGATAGCGGCGCTCGGCGTCTGGTCGATCTCGCACGTTCCGATCGGTTACGTGGCGATCCTCTTGCTCGATCCGATCTGGAAGATCTTCGACCTCATCATCGGGGCCATCCAGGCCTTCATCTTCGCTTTGTTGACCATCCTCTACTTCGACGCTGCGACCGCAGTCAGTCACTGAGCGAGCAGCACCCACGACCCAAGTTTCACGCCGACCAGAGTTTCACGACGACCCACGTTTCAGTACGACCCACGACCCAAGTTTCACCACGAGAACCAATAGAAAAGGAGCACAGTTGAGATGGCAGATGCCCAGCTGGATGATGCGATAAAGCTTGCAGGCGCCATGATCGGTGGCGGTCTGCTCATGGGCGGCGGGGCCGTCGGTGCGGCGGTTGGTGACGGTCTCGCAGGTAGCCAGACCATCGCCGGTGTCGCACGTCAGCCCGAGGCCCAGGGCCGGCTGTTCACGATCATGTTCCTGACGGTCGGTCTGGTGGAGGCCATGTACTTCATCAACCTCGCCTTCACCGCGCTGTTCGTGTTCTCTCTCTACAAGAAGTCCTGACAGCGCGATGATCGCAAGCAGCAACTTTCTGGTGCCGAACGGCACCTTGATCGTTGAGATCATCGTCTTTCTGTTCGTCCTGTGGTTCATCGGGCGCAAGGTCTTGCCCATCCTGAACAAGCAGATGGCGGCCCGCCAGGAGCTCATATCCGAATCGCTTCAGGCGGCGGAGGCAGCACGGCAGGAAGCGGACGAGACGAGAGCACAGCGTCAGCAGATCCTCGACGAAGCACGCCAGCAGGCGAGGGAAACCGTCGCGGGGGCGAACCGCACCGCGGATCAGGTGCGCGCGGACGGTCAAGAACGCGGGCAGCAGGAGTACGACCGCATGGTGGCGAGCGCAGAAGCCGAGATCGTGCTGGCACGCCAGCGTGCTCTCGACGAGATCACCACCCGTGTCGGAGCCCTGGTGCTCCAGGTCGCCCGCCAGGTCATCGAGCGCGAGATCGACGCTCAGCGTCACCGGGGCCTGATCGACGAGGCCGTGGCCGCGCTTCACGCCGAGGCGACCTCCGACGGCGGTTCAGACGCCTCCGGTCAACAGCCCTCCTGAGTCAGAACATGCAGAGCTCACTTCGGGGTTACGAATTCGCCGTCCTCCAGAATGCCGAGGCAAATCCGGCATCAGGTGGCGCGCGCTCTGTCGCAGACGATCTGCGGCAGGTGACCGACGTCACCGGCAGTACACCTGACCTGTCGCGGGCCCTGACCGACGAGATGGTGCCTCCCGCTGCCAGGCGGGCCGTTGTCCAGCAGCTGTTCTCCGACCGGATCGTCGCACCGGCACTTCGCATCGTGACGAGGGCGACGATCGCAGAGCACGCCGACGAGCTGTTGTCTGTGCTCAATGACGCAACTGAGCTCGCGCTCGAGTTCGTGAACCTCGGGATGCAGGAGTTCGAACAGCAGGAGCCGCTATACGGCAGGCTGGGCGCACGCCGTCACGCCGCGGGTTACGCCGCTGCGGTATTCGAGGACATCGCCGAAACCTCTGAGCTAGAGACCATCGAAGAACAGCTGTTCAGCTTGGCCCGCGTGCTGTCCGACAGCACACCGCTCCGCTCGGCGTTGTCGGACTCGAGCAGGCCGGTGGGTGACAGAAGGAACCTCATCTCATCGCTTCTAGACGGCAAGGTCTCTGCGGTGACGATCCGCCTCGCACGTGCTTCGCTCGGGGTGAGATCACGCGATCCCGGCGGTTCTGTGGCATGGATGGCCGAGCTCACAGCAGAGGCGCGCGGATGGCGCGTCGCCAACGTGACATCTGCGCGCGATCTCGACGAGCAGGAGCGAAACGATCTGGCGCAAGCGTTGCAGGAGGTGGCAGGGAACCCGGTCGAACTTCTGGTCACCCAGGATCCGGAACTGTTGGGCGGGGCGGTCGTGTCGATAGGAAACGTTTTGGTCGATGCCACCGCGCAGCACAAGTTGGATCTGATCTCGGAGCAATTCTTGGGGTCGCTCGCGGCACAGGGCTGATGAACAACACAAGGCTAACGAACAACACAGGGCCACGGACGACAACAGGTCCAGAGCACGGGACAAGCGCAGCAACAGGTCGAGTTTTCATCAAGAGTCGAATTTCAACAACGGATTGAACGGGAGTTACTGATGGCAGAGTTGGTAATCAGCGCGGATGAGGTGGAAGCCGCTCTTACGCGTCACGTGACCAACTACACACCGGCGGTCGTAGCCGAGCAGGTCGGGCGTGTGGTCGAGGTGGGAGACGGCATCGCCAGGGTTTCCGGACTGCCCGGAGCATCGGTCAACGAGCTGCTCGAGTTCGAAGACGGCACCTCGGGACTGGCCCTCAACCTTGACGAGGACACCATCGGCGCGGTGATCCTCGGCACGGACCAGCACATCGAAGAAGAGCAGATCGTGCGCGCCACGGGGCGCATCCTTTCTGTCCCGGTGGGCGACTCACTGCTCGGCCGGGTGGTCAACGGTGTAGGGGATCCGATCGACGGCAAGGGCCCCGTGTCCCACGAGATCGAGCGCCGGCTCGAGGTCCAGGCGCCGGGCATCGTGATGCGCCAACCGGTGGCGGAGCCTCTGCAGACCGGCATCAAGGCCATCGACGCGATGACCCCCATCGGACGGGGCCAGCGTGAGCTTTTGATCGGTGACCGCAAGACCGGCAAGACGACGGTCGCGGTCGACACCATCATCAACCAGGCCGGCAAGGGTGTTAAGTGCATCTACGTCGCCATCGGTCAGAAGGGCTCTTCGATCGCGCAGACCGTGGCCACACTCGCTGACCGCGGCGCGATGGAGTACACGGTCGTCGTCGCGGCCTCAGCGGGCGACGGCGCCCCTTTCAAGTACCTCGCCCCTTATGCCGGCTGCGCCATGGGCCAGCACTGGATGGAAAACGGCGAGCACGCCCTCATCGTCTACGACGACCTGTCGAAGCAGGCCGAGGCCTACCGCCAGATGTCGCTGCTCCTGCGCAGGCCACCGGGGCGTGAGGCGTACCCGGGCGACGTCTTCTACCTTCACAGCCGCCTGCTCGAGCGCGCCGCGAAGCTGTCGGACAAGTTCGGCGGTGGATCGTTGACTGCGCTACCCATCATCGAAACGAAGGCCGGCGACATCTCGGCGTACATCCCGACAAACGTCATCTCGATCACAGACGGTCAGGTCTTCTTCGAGACCGACCTCTTCTACTCCGGCGTGCGCCCGGCCATCAACGTCGGAAACTCCGTCAGCCGGGTGGGAGGCGCGGCCCAGATCAAGGCGATGAAGGACGTGTCCGGAACGCTCAAGATCGACCTGGCCCAGTTCCGTGAGCTCGAGGCGTTCGCCACTTTCGGATCCGAGCTAGACAAGGTCTCGCAGGCTCAGCTCGACCGCGGCTACCGGCTGACCGAGCTGCTGAAGCAGGGCATCAACCAGCCTGTACCGGTCGAGGAGCAGGTGCTGGTGGTCTTCGCCGGAACCCGCGGCTACACCGACGACATTCCGATCCCTGCTGTACAGCGCTACGAGTCGGAGCTGCGTGCGTGGTTCAGGGCCAACAAGGGCGACCTGCTGGCAACCATCCGTGACACCGGAAAGCTGCCGGAAGGTGACGCCATGGCAGACGGGGTTTCCACGTTCACCAAGCAATTCGACACCGGGTCTGACTCCGGTTCGGACACCGGGTCTGATAGTGGTTCGGACAGCGGGTCTGATACCGCCCCACGGATGGCGGAGACCGCGTAGCCATGGCCGGAGGGCAGGAAAGGGCGCTAAGGCGGCGGATCAAGGCGATCCAGTCGACCAAGAAGATCACCAGGGCGATGGAGCTGATCGCCTCCTCGCAGATCGTCCGCGCCCAGAACCGCATCCGGGCTTCCGCCCCCTACGAGCAGGCCGTCACCGCGGTCGCTCACGAGATGGCCAAGGACCTCGGAGAGCACGCGGGGCGCTTCATCGGCGCCGTGGACGAACCCCAGAAGGTCCTGTTGCTCGGGCTGGTGGCCGATCGCGGACTGTGCGGCGGGTACAACGCGAACGTGCTGCGATCCATCGACCGCACCGTGCGAGCCGGCAAGACCAAAGGGATCGAGTACAGGATCATCACATCGGGGAAGAAGGCGCCGGGCTACCTGCGTTACAGAGGGCTTGACGTCGAGCAGTCCTTCACCGGCATGTCGGACCGGCCGAAGTTCGAAGATGCGAGGAGCATCGCCCTCGCGGTGACGGTCCCTTTCATCGACGAAGAAGTCGACCAGGTTCTCTGTGTCTCGACCCGTTTCCTGTCGTCCGCGACACAGGTGGTCGAGACCAGACAGCTGCTTCCCCTCCCCATCGGCATCACGCCAGACCAGGAAGACCTGGACGAAAGACCACATTTCACAGAGGACAAAGCGCCCGCAGCCGGCTACACCGAGTTCGAACCGGACTCTTCCGAGCTGATCGGCGAGCTGGTGTCGCGCTACGTCGAGGCCTCGGTGTTCCAGGCGATGCTCGAAGCGGCAGCGAGCGAGCACACCGCGCGCCAGCGTGCCATGGCTGCGGCCACCGAGAACGCAGACGAGCTCACCAAGACGCTCACGCGGGTCATGAACCGGGCCCGACAAGACGCAATCACCACAGAGATCATGGAGATCGTGAGTGGCGCAGAGGCGCTTCGTCAGGGTCCCGAGGAGGAGTGAAGTAGATGACGACCGTCGCAGATCCACAGACCGCCGAGGCAACAGGCGCCGCGCTTCCTGAAGGCCGCGTCGTGGCCATCGCGGGCCCCGTCGTCGACGCAGAGTTTCCGCCCCACGCCCTTCCCGAGATCAACTTCGCCGTCGAGATGGACCTGGAGCTCGACGGCCAGAAGGTCACCGTCCCCGCAGAGGTCGCGCAACAGATCGGCGAGGGGCGCGTGCGCTGCATCTGCCTCAAGGCGACCGACGGGCTGGTCCGGGGCACCCCCGTGCGCAACACCGGAGCGGGGATAACGGTCCCTGTCGGAGACGCCGTCCTCGGTCACGTGTTCAACGTGATGGGCGTTCCCCTCGACACCGACGACATCGGCCCTTACGACGCCCGTTGGGAGATCCACCGCGATCCGCCGGCCTTCGACACGCTGGAACCGCGCTCGCTGATGTTCGAGACCGGGATCAAGGTCATCGACCTGCTCGAGCCTTACGTGCAAGGTGGGAAGATCGGATTGTTCGGTGGCGCCGGTGTAGGTAAGACCGTTCTCATCCAGGAGATGATCAACCGGGTCGCCACCAACCACGGTGGTGTGTCCGTGTTCGCAGGCGTAGGGGAGAGGACCCGCGAGGGCACCGACCTGTGGCTCGAGATGCAGGAGTCCGGCGTCATCGAAAAGGCCGCTCTCGTCTACGGCCAGATGGACGAGCCGCCCGGCGTGCGTCTACGTGTCGGTCTGTCGGCGCTCACCATGGCCGAGTACTTCCGCGACGTGAAGAACCAGGACGTGTTGCTGTTCATCGACAACATCTTCCGCTTCGTCCAGGCCGGTTCGGAGGTCTCCACGCTTTTGGGCCGGATGCCTTCCGCGGTCGGTTACCAGCCGACCCTGGCAGACGAGATGGGTGAGCTCCAGGAACGGATCACCTCCACCCGTGGCCGGTCGATCACGTCGCTCCAGGCCGTATACGTCCCCGCCGACGACTACACCGACCCGGCGCCGTTCACGACATTCACCCACCTCGACGCCACCACGGAACTCTCCCGCCAGATCGCGGCCCTCGGGATCTACCCGGCTGTGGACCCCTTGGCATCGACGTCGAACATCCTCGCTCCTGAGATCGTCGGCCAGCGCCACTACGACGTAGCGCGGCGCACCCAGAGCATCCTTCAGCGATACAGGGAGCTCCAGGACATCATCGCCATCCTCGGTCTCGACGAGCTGTCCGAGGAAGACCGGGTGACCGTCACCCGCGCGCGCAAGATCCAGAGGTTCCTCTCTCAGCCATTCAACGTCGGTGAGGTCTTCACCGGTTTGAAGGGCGTCACCGTCCCGGTCAACGAAGCTGTCGAGTCCTTCGAGGCTTTGTGCAACGGCGATCTCGACGACGTGCCCGAGCAGGCGTTCCTGAACGTGGGCGGAGCCGAATCCGTGCTCGCCAAGGCGCGCCAGCTCGAGAAGGACTCCTGACATGGCCGAATTCCCGGCCCGGCTCGTGACACCGGAAGCGGTGCTCTTGGAGGAGGATGTCGAGGCCGTCATCCTGAGAACCGGTGACGGCGACGCCACATTTCTTGCCGGGCACTCGCCGCTGGTGGGTTCGGTGGAGCCAGGCTTGTTGCGCTTCGTGCGTCCGGGCGGAGAAGAGCAGCGCATCGCGGTGCACGGCGGGTTCGTCCACATGGAGAACGAGGGCCGCGTCACCGTCCTTCCACCCGCGGCAGAGCTGGCCGAGAACATCGACGTGGATCGGGCGCGCAACTCCCTCGAGGCGGCAGAAACGAAGCTCGCCGACCTTGCCGCCGCCGGACGCACCTCCGGCCAGATCGAAGACGGCCACCCGGTGATCGACGTCGAGGTCGCCGAAGCCCAGGCCGCCAAGCGCCGGGCCGAGGTTCGCATCGAGGTGGCCGGCGCCACTGTTTGATCGGGCATGGTCGGGCATCGTCGGGCCGTGGTGGTCCGCTTGATCGGGCTTGGTCGGCCGGGGTGATCCGGGGTGATCCGTGGGGTCAGGCCAGGGTCAGGATGATCCGCCCGGTCAGGCCAGGGTCAGGGTGATCCGCCCGGCCACCTCTGCTGATGCCGAGGCGATGCGCCAGGTCGAGCGTGCGGCAGGTGTCCAGTTCGTCGACGTGGGCATGGCCTTCGTGGCCGAGCACGAGCCGATCGACGCCGTCACACTGGCCAGTTATGCAGCCGACGGAAGGTCATGGGTCGCCACCGATGATGAGGATCAGCCCGTCGGTTATCTGATCGTCGATTCCTCGGGACACGACGCCCACATCGAGCAGGTCAGCGTGGATCCCCGCTACCAGGGAAGAGGGATCGGGCGTGGCCTCGTCGAAGAGGCCGAGCACTGGGCGGAACAAAACGGATTCGACGGTGTGACCCTCACAACCTTCAGAGAGGTGCCCTGGAACCTACCTCTCTACGAGCATCTTGGTTACTCGGTGCTCCGCGAGGACGAATTGTCCGCTGAACTAAAGGGAATTCGGGATCACGAAACTGAGCGGGGCCTCGATCCCGAGACCCGCGTCTGCATGCGAAAGGCGATCAGCCGAACTCGATCTGGCTGAACTCGGCCAGCTTGTTAAGCGCGTGTCGGGCGGTCACGAACCTGACCGTTCCCGACTTGGAGCGCATCACCAGTGACTGGGTCGTGGCTCCGAAGTCGTGATAACGGACTCCCTGGAGCAGTTCGCCGTCGGTGATGCCGGTGGTGGCGAAGAAGACGTTGTTACCTTTTACGAGATCGTCCGTGCGCAGGATCGCGTCGAGGTTGTAACCGGCTTCGATGGCCGCGTCCCTTTCGGTGTCGTCGCGGGGCCAGAGCCGTCCCTCGATCACGCCCCCCATGCACTTCAAAGCGGCGGCTGCGAGCACCCCTTCGGGTGTTCCCCCCACACCCAGCAAGATGTCGACGCCCGAGTCCGGCCACGCCGTCGAGATGGCTCCACCCACGTCGCCGTGCTCGAGGAGCTTGATGCGGGCGCCGCTCGAGCGAACCTCTTCGATCAGGTCGTTGTGGCGAGGGCGGTCGAGCACCACCACGCACACATCGCGCACAGATTTCCCCATCGCCTTTGCGACCGCTTCGATGTTCTCCGTTGCTGATCTGTTCAAGTCGACGGATCCTGCGGCTCTCGGTCCCACTGCGAGCTTTTCCATGTACACGCAAGGTCCCGGATCGAACATCGTCCCGCGATCGGACACGGCGATGACGGAAAGCGCACCACCGCGCCCGAGCGCCGTGAGAGTCGTCCCCTCGACCGGGTCGACGGCAATATCGGTCTGGGGCGGGCTGCCGTCACCTATTCGTTCGCCGTTGAACAACATCGGCGCCTGGTCTTTTTCGCCTTCGCCGATTACTACCACCCCGTCCATTTGGACGGTCTGGAGAACGACGCGCATTGCATCGACTGCGGCACCGTCCGCGCCTTCTTTGTCGCCCCTTCCCATCCATCGGGCTCCGGCGAGGGCGGCCGCTTCAGTCGTCCTCACGAGCTCCATGGCCAGGTTGCGGTCGGGGGCTCGTTTCTCGGGCGTCATCTTGCGAGACCCTAATCGAGCCCTGCCTGGTTGACGTTTAGAAATACCTGGGCGCCTCGATGGTTGAGCTCGACTGATTAGCTCGACTAGTGGGGTTGACTAGTCGGCTCGACTAGTGGGCTCGATTAGTGGGCTCGACTAGTGGGCTCGGCAACACGATGGGTGACCGACTTCGATGCCCGAAATCACCGGGGGAGGTTCAGAGGTGCGCTGTTATGCTTTGGACCTGGGAAACTGTGCCGGGCCGGACCGATGGCCTGTTCCCGCAGGACGGTGAGGGCGGAGGGCGAAAGCGATGCAGGGTAACGACTTGGCTACCAGTGGCACGACGTTCAATGCTGCCGCGCCCGTCTGTGCGTACTGCCACTGCCAGTTCGTAGGGGAACTGGCCGGAACCGCAGTCCGGTGCAGTTGTTGTGGTGCCTTTTACCATTCGGACTGTTACGCGGAGAACGGTTCATGTGCCGTCTTCGGTTGCTCCGATTGGCTGAGGGGCCAACAGCAGTTGTATCCCGGTTTAGCGACCTAAAGGCCGAACGGCGCAGGAACATGTCAATGTCTGCTCCGGGCCCAGGCCAACTGAATCCCCGTATGCGTCGGCTGAGTTCGGACGCCGAGGGGATGCGACTCGAGTTCGCCGGTCATCCGTACATCATGACGATGCCACTCGATTTCGAGCCGGCTGACCGGTATCGGGTGGCGTACAGCCTGAACGGTGTAACCCTCGACCAGTCGGGACAGCCGGTCATAGCGCAGCATCACTCGGTCATGATCACGCTCGGCGCCGGGTACCCGAGAGAGAAGCCCATGGTGAACATGGAGACCGCGATATTCCATCCCAACATTCGCCAGGGCATCGGTGGGGAGGTTTGCATCGGTGACTACTGGTCCCCAGCACAAAGCCTTGCTGACATCGTCGTGATGATCGGGGAGATGATCCAGTACCAGCGATACAACGTCCGTTCACCACTCAACGGCATCGCAGCAGAATGGGTTGCATTGCACGAGGACATCTTTCCGGTAGGAGACGCTGATCTGTACTTGCACGAAGCCGATGACATCGTCCTCGGCGCACCGATAGCAGACGTGGGGACATAAGAACCCTCAATCGGTGCGCGGGTTCCGGCGGACCTTCTTGAAAGGAGTTGGCGATGACGTCTCAAATGCCTGGCGACGACAACAAGCCGATCGTCATCAATGAAGAAGATCTCGACGAAGCGGCTCCCGCCGGCCCGGGTTCCGCGGGCTCGGGTCCTGCAACGGAGCAGCCTCCGGCGCCGTCGCTTCCTCCTATCGTTCAACCCTCATCTCCGGCGTCTGCGACATCTGAATCACAACCGCCTTCGCAAACTCATGTTCCCGTGGCTTCTCCACACCCGACCGCCCCTTTGCCAACGGAGCCATCCGCGGCTGGACAAGCTCATGTTCCCGTGGCTGCGCCGCATCCAATTGCACCTGAACAGCCGGTGTCAGGGCAGACTGCGACGGTCGCTCCGGTCCAGCCGCAGGCTCCAATGCAACAGCCGCAGGCCCCGACGCAACAGCCGCAGGCTCCAACGCAACAATGGGCTCCCGCAGCCTCAGCGCAATCGGTTGCGCCACAGACCTGGGGCTCTCCGGTGTCCTCTGCAACCAATCCGGCGGGTAGCAGACAGGCTGGCGTCGGACCAACCAACCAGTACGCGTCGAATCCGAACCAGATGCAGTCTGGTATTGGTCGGTTGCGTCACAACTACCTGATCGTGGCGGCGCTTAGCGGCACGGTCGGCGGCCTCATCGGTGGAATTCTCACGGCGATCATTGTGAACAACTGGGTTTTTTACAACACCACCAACAGCTCTCACCTTTACCTTTTGTATGGTTTTCTCGGGCTGGTCGCGGGACCGCCCATCGGTTACGTCGTCGCCTCATGGAGCAACTGGACCTCTGGTAACTGGAAGGCCCAACGACAAACGGTGAAGTCCGGGATCTTTTCGGGTGTGGGTGGCTACATCGGATTCGTCGTCGGTACCTATCTCGGTTTCAAGCTTCACCTGAACACCGGATCCGGGGCTCACGAATACTTCGGTCGCATGATCTTTCTCGCCTGCATCGGCGCGGGGATCGGGACCGGACTTGCGGCGAGCTACGGGATCAAGAGCAAGCGGGTGTTGAACGGATTGATCGGCGGAACGATCGGCGGGGCAGTAGCAGGTCTATTGCTCCAGTTCATCAAAGGCGTGTTGTGGACGAGTATGCCGGACTGGATTTTCGAGATACTCGAGATTCTTCCCGTCGCCATCGGGGTGGCCCTGGGAACGAGCATTGTGGAACGCGTCTTCCGGGAGAGTTGGATACGCATCACCGCCGGTCCCATGAGCGGCAAGGAGTTCACTCTCTTCAAGCCGGAGACGAGGATCGGTGCCGATTACCGGTGCGACATCGTGATGGCTCGCGATCCGCAGGTTCGGCCGTTTCACGCGGCCTTTTTGCGCGATAGCAACGGAAAGGTGACCGTTGGGCCATTCGAGGGAGCTCAGATCAACCTGAACGGGATGCCGAGTACCGGTGGACCTCTACGCAATTTCGACGCGGTCATAATCGGAAGTTCGGTGCTTACCTATCAGGAGAAAGCAGTGGAGCGGTGAGCGGGACCGTCCTGTCGGGACCGTCGTCTGTCGGGGTGGCTCTTGATGTGGATCTCGATGTGGGGGTCGATGTGGATGTCGATGTGGAGGAGCCGTAATGGGTGCCATCAGCGTGATGATCATCGACGCCACGGGTAGCCGTCGCCAAGAAGCGACACTGCCCGATAACACCGCTGTCGGAAGGATCATCGAAAAGTTGGTCGCCATGATGGGGCTACCCGCCACCGGTCCGGACGGCGCCCCGATCTCTTACCGGTTCCACCACAAGGCGTCCGGGCGGCAGCTCGGGGACAACGAGACTCTGGCCGGAGCCAGTGTCAGGCAGGGAGATGTGCTCCGTCTGACGCCGGAGATAGTTGCCGGGTAGTCCGATCAACATGGCTCTTCCAGAGCAACGGGCGCTCGTAATCGACGAGGCGGATGTCGGACTCGACGATCCCGAATCGCGCTATGACCGTCAGGAGAGGGTGTCGTGGTGGGACCAGGACCGGCTTCGCCTGGGCAGGGTCCTCGTCGTAGGGGCCGGGGCGCTCGGCAACGAGATCGTGAAGAACCTGGCGCTGTTGGGGGTGGGAGAGATCGTCGTTATCGATCCCGACCACGTGGAGCTTTCCAACCTTGCCAGATGCGTCCTCTTCAGGCTGGAAGACGAAGGCAGTCCGAAGGCCGAGGTGTTGGCGCGAAGAGCGATCGAACTCAATTCCGACGTGAGGGTCAGCGCAATCGTGGGGGACATCCGCTCGCTCGGAACCGGGATCGCGGCAAGGGCCGACGTGATCGTGGGTGCCCTCGACAACCGCGAGGCTCGGCTCTACTGCAACCGTCTGGCAGCTCGCACGGGCCGTCACTGGGTGGATGGAGCCATCGAAGCGTTGACCGGCATAGCTCGTGTTTTTCATCCGCCTCAGTGTTGCTACGAATGCACCTTGACGGAATCGGATTGGCAAGCACTCGCTCATCGCCAATCCTGCCGTCTGCTGTCGCGCGGGGACATGGAAGCGGGAAAGGTTCCCACTACGGCGACGAGCTCGTCCGTGGTCGGGGGGATCGAGGCTCAGGAGGTGGTGAAACTTCTTCACCTGGGCCGACCTGGTGTGACTCCTCTGAACGGTGCCCTTGTCTTCAACGGTGAAGCCAACGACTCCTATCCGCTCACTTATCCGGTCGATCCGGACTGCTTTGCCCACCGATACTTCGAGTCACCGATCGAGGTTGTCCTCGACGCAGCGCGTTTTTCGAGCATGACGCCGGAATCATTGGCCAAGTTGGCCTGGCCTGAAGCCATTATTTCCGATGCTTCTCCTGTCGTCTTAGATCTGATTGACGACCATGTCATCGGGTGGACCTGTTCCGGATGCGGACAGGTCGCACCAGATCGCCGGGCTGCCAGCCTGATCGAGTGGGGTGAAGCCGTCTGTCCGAATTGCGGGGAAGCCCGTCAACCGCAAACGATTTCTCAGGTTTCGATTCCCGGTGAGCGCTCCGGCTTGACACTGGCGGAAATCGGAGTCCGTTATGACGAGATTCTTCCTGTTCGTCACCGTATGGAAGAACGCTTCGTTTGGCTGAGCCTTCCAGATCCGAGGCTCCCTGTCGCATGGCGAGTTCATGGTGGTCCGCAGCGTCAAGCGATCGGAGAGGTGCATGGAGGCTGATCCAGAACCCCGTCTTTCGTTGACGGAGATACCCTTGGACAACATCGGATCTGCGCAGTTCCGGCGCGATGTATCCATGCTGGCGGTTGCTGAAAGCGCGATCGCCAAGCACGTAGGCGCCAACACTTCAATCGAGCAGGGTGGCGCCCTGGTCGGGGATGTTGACGAGGCGTCGGGGACCGTGCGTATCTCTGCGGCCATCCCGGCGCACCTTGCAGTAGGCACCGCATCGTCTCTGACCTTCACCCACGATTCGTGGGACGAGATCAATGATTCGTTGAGCCGGAACTTCCCGAAGATGAGGATCGTAGGTTGGTACCATTCTCACCCTGACTTCGGCATCTTCCTGTCCGCATACGACACCTTCATCCAGCAGAATTTCTTCTCTGCTACTTGGCAGGTGGCATACGTCATCGATCCCATTCGGAAGCAAGCTGGAATGTTCGGCTGGGAGAACGGCTCCATCGTCAGCATCCCGAATTGGAGCGCGGTCAGCCCGTCTGGCGATCCCACTTTGCGTACGAACGGTCATGGCGTCACGGCCGGAGGTCACGGGTCCGGAGGTCACGGCTCCGGAGGTCACGGCTCCGGAGGTCACACGGCCGGAGGACACGAACCAGCTACACGTAAGGCCCGAAAAAGCTGGGGTGACGCAATCCGGGTGGGTTTCATCGCCCTGATCATCGGACTTGTAGGCGGGTACTTCCTGCGCGAGGCCACCCAGGTGACTCCTGCCGCCAAGCCGACCACGCCAGCGACGCCCTCACTCACTTCGGGCTCGTTGCGTCCCGTGAGCGCCGGGAACGGTGTGACGATCGCCCGCAGCTGGGCCAAGGTCGGGGATCAGTTCTCCCTGGCCGTCACGGTCGAGAACACCACCGGAAGGCCGGTCGTGGGATCTATCCAGAACTGCGCCCCTGATGTGAGCTTTACAGGAGCCATCACCTCGCAAGCCTGTGAATTCGGAATCACGGATCCGATCTTCGCCCGCGACGCGAGGACCTATACGTTCAAGCTCAAATCAAGCCGGCTTGGTGACCAACCGTGGTCATCGCTCGACGCGCCGGTGTTTATCTCCAAGGGTTTATGAATGCCTGAAGTAGCGCCGCCATTCGAGGCATGCGAGGTAGCCAACGGGGACTTTGTCTTCGTGAGCTACTCGCATGAAAACAAGGACATTGTCTACAAGTTCCTTCAGGATCTCAGGAACCTCGGGGCGAAGATCTGGTTCGACGGTGGAATTCCGGACGGCTCGGATTGGAAGCCTGTCCTGGTGGATGCGCTGACGCGGTGTGCGGGATTCATCGTCATCTTGACCCCAGAGTCCGTTGTCTCGGACAACGTGGTGAAAGAGGTCGGCTTGGCCGACCGCTATAAGAAGCTGACCCTGTGCCTGTTCCTCGAGAATGTTGATCTCCGAGGAGCACTTGAGTATGACCTGTTGGGCAAGCAACACCTTTACCGCTTCGATTTGGACGACAACACGTTCGAACGGAAGGTCCGCAAATTTCTCGCATTGTCCGGGATCGAGCCAAGGGTCGAATCAGAAGCGGTTCAGCCTGAGGTTGAACAGCCCGTATCTGAGCATCCTGATATTGAGCAGGCCAGGTCTGAGCAGCCTGAGGTCGAGCAGCAGCGGGAAGCCGAGCAGCCTAAGTCCGCTCCAGCGAACGACTTCCGGCCGGCAAGCGGTTCTCAGACGGTGCCGGTGGTCGAGGCGAAACCAAAGCGTGTCGTCGACGCAACCGGTGCCGGCAGTCATTACAGATCAATCTCAGCGGCGATCGCCGAGGCATCGCCTGGAGACACGATCATGATCCGTGAGGGTCGTTACGAGGAAGAGCTGCAGATCGCCATGCCACTCACCCTGGTCGGCATGGGACCGCCGGGGGCTGTGGTAGTGACTTCCGACGACAGCGACGTCGTGAATTGGTCGGCGGGTTCCGGACAGCTCAACAATCTGGCTATCGAGCAGACCGGCACGGGCGGCCGGTGGTCAGGCATCGTCGTGCACGCCGGAAATACGGTGATCAGAGGTTGCTCTGTTTCGTCAGGTAGCGGCAGTAGTTGCGTGGTCTCCGACACCGGGCGAGCAGTGTTGCACCAAAGTCGGCTTTATTCATCGAACGTCGGAATTTCTGTGGTCCGCGGTGGCAGCACCGAGATCGAGGATTGCTTCATCGAGTCGCATGGGCTCTACGGCGTCGAGGTACGTGGCGCGCACGTCACTTTGCGACACAGCAGCGTCGACCAAAACGGGGCGAGCGGGATTTTCGTAGGAGACGGTGGAACCGCCACGGTGGAGCGGAATCAGATCTCGCGAAACGATGAGGACGGCGTCCAGATCACATCCGGCGCGGAGGTGACCGTGCAGGGAAACTTCATCTCCAAGAACAAAGGGGCGGCGATCAAGCTGACTTTCCTGGGTCAAGGAACCGTCAAAGGCAATTGTCTGGACGCGAATCGCGGAGGTCGGGTTGTGGCCCTGAAGGGCTCGCAGCTCAAAGCTTCAGACAACTCCGTGCAGGTCGGCGATCTTCCCGACGCCGGGCCTCGCATTCCGAAAGTAACTCCCGATACATCGAAATGAGCTCCGGACCGCGATCGGCGCCTTAGGCGTTCGGTTGGTCTCCCCGGCGCAGCAAGCGGCCGTTGCGCTTGATACCGATCTCGTTTCGCCGAAGCCCTAGAAGGGCGAGACCCAAAAGTGTGGCGATCATCAGCACGAGCACACCTATCGCCACCAGCCACGGACCGGGGGAGTGGTTCCACTGCGAGAAGCCGATTATCGAGTTCCGCAGC
>JBAPRR010000188.1:0-1559 GCA_049281195.1 Acidimicrobiales bacterium | reverse complement strand
CTGCTTGGTGCGCACGAACACCAGCATCGCATCGAAGCTCTCGACTTCCAGGATACGGGTGAGGGCGTCGAGTTTGTGCATCCCGCTCACCAGCCAGTAGCGCTGATGAATATTGGCGGCGGTCGTCGTCCTGCTCTTGATGGTGATCTCATGCGCCGCACGCAGGTGCCGCTGGGCAATCTGCCGGATCTGCGGCGGCAGGGTTGCGGAAAACAGCGCCACCTGCCGCTGGCGCGGGACGCGCGAGAGAATGGTGTCGATCGCATCGATGAAACCCATCGCGAGCATTTCGTCGGCCTCATCCAGGACCACGAAGCGAATGGCGTCCAGCGCCAGCGTGCCGCGTTCCAGATGGTCCATGACGCGGCCGGGGGTACCGACGATCACGTGCGCGCCGCGCTTGAGGGCGTTGAGTTGCGGCGTGTAGCTCTGGCCACCGTAGATCGGCAGCACGTGGAAGCCGCGCAGATGCGCGGCATATTTCTGAAACGCCTCGGCGACCTGGATGGCGAGCTCGCGCGTCGGGACCAGTACCAGCGCCTGCGGGGCGCGCTGCGCCAGGTCCAGCTGTGACAGCAGCGGCAATGCAAACGCAGCCGTCTTGCCGGTGCCGGTCTGTGCCTGGCCGACAAGATCCTCACCACGCAGCAGCACCGGGATGGTCTCCGCCTGGATCGGCGTCGGCGATTCGTAACCGACATCGCGCAGTGCCTGGACGACGGCCGCATGCAGTCCGAGCTCAGCAAAGGAAAGCGGGTTGGGGGCAGATTCAATATTCATGGCGACCGGGGAGCATGCGCTGGGGGTCGCCAGTGTAGCGGCTTGATCCGTTGCACATGTCACCGTGGGGTCCCGGCGATATTTACCATCACTATCAATGGCTTGTTGTCACTACTGGCCGCCGGTAAGGGGATTTCCAGCGCCGAATTGGTTGGTTGTGCTCCGATTCATTCTAAACGGGACGCACGACCCTTCCGCAGCGGCGAATGGGTATATACCAGTGCTATCGGAAGACTTTAAGGGACTTTAACCATCTGACCGAACGAGTCCGGCTCCAGGGCTCCCGCACGCATTGGAGCGAGGCGACTCATGTTATCGGGCAAATTCCGTTCTGTCGGCGCGCACTCCGCGCCGGTCGGTGCCGAGGCGCCTCGCCTGCCTGAGCACGCCAGCAAGCATGCGACTTCCATCCGCGGCCGCTATGGCGCACTGCTGGACGCGGTCCCCGACGCGATGCTGGTCATTGGCATGCACGGCGAGATCGTGCTGATGAACGCCCAGGCCGGCAGGCAGTTCGGCTATGCACAGGAGCAGCTGATCGGACAGCCGGTCAGCAGGATCATTCCAATCGGGCTGATGGAGCATTTACCGACCGATGAGGCGCGCTCCGGCCTCGGTGCGCCGGCGTACAGTCGCGCCGCCATCATTGAACTGGGCGGCCGACGCCAGGACGGCAGCGAGTTTCCGATCGAGCTCAGCTTCAGCGAGCTTGCGAGTTCCGAGGGAATGCTGATCGCCGTGGCCATCCGTGATATCAGCGTGCGCAAGCAGCTCGAGGT
>JBAPRR010000187.1:0-15891 GCA_049281195.1 Acidimicrobiales bacterium | reverse complement strand
GGACAGGAAGGAGACACGATGAGCGGTTCGATGGAGAAGGCGATCCTGGCCGGCGGATGCTTCTGGGGCATGCAGGATCTGATCCGTAAACGTCCGGGTGTGCTTTCGACCAGGGTGGGCTACACCGGGGGAGAGGTGGCCAATGCCACCTACCGCAACCACGGTAATCACGCCGAGGCGATCGAGATCACCTTCGACCCTACTGTCATCACCTACCGCGACATACTCGAGTTCTTGTTCCAGATCCACGACCCGACGACGAAGAACCGCCAGGGCAATGACATCGGTGCCAGCTATCGCTCGGCGATCTTCTATCTCGATGACGAGCAGCGGAAAGTGGCCGAGGACACGATCGCGGACGTTGAGGCATCAGGGCTGTGGCCCGGCAAGGTGGTCACCGAGGTCGTGCCGGCCGGACCGTTCTGGGAGGCGGAACCCGAGCATCAGGACTACCTGGAGCACTATCCCAACGGTTACACGTGCCACTTCCCCCGACCGGGCTGGGTGCTACCCCGCCGCAACGAGGTCGTGAGCAGTTAGCCGCAGCGCTTAGCGGTCAGACCACCAGGTGCTCGGACGTTTCCGGATTCTCCATGTTCAAGGCGATGTGAGCCTTCTGCTCTTCGGGCGATTGCTTGGTCCGTAGCAGGATTGGGGCGAGGACGAGGCCTGCGAGAACGCAGGCCGCGGCGATATAAAGGGCAAGCTGGTCGCCGGCCGTTGAGGCGCCCAACAGAGAGTGGCCGCTGTCAATCAATGATCGAGTGCGGGTGGTCGCGACCGTGCTCAGGACCGCAAGGCCGACAGCACCCGCCAACTGCTGGGAGACGTTGACGACGCCCGAGCCCAACCCTGCATCGACATTGGGCACCTGTGACATGGCGATCTGGAGCAAGGGCATGAAGGACGCGCCGGCACCCGCTCCGATGAGCGCGAAAGCTATGAACAGGCGGGGAAAGTAGCTCGTGTGCTCCCCGGCCGAGGCGAAAATGAGAAGCCCGGCCGCCGCCATGACGAGGGCGGGATACATAACCGGTTTCGGCCCGAATCGATTGATCAGCCGAGCGGTAATTCCCGCCGACAGGATCGCCATGACCGCGGCCTGAGGCAGAAATGCTGCCCCGGTACGAAGCGGGCTGTAACCGAGGACGTGCTCGAAATACAGCGCTCCGATGAAGAAGGTAGAGAACATTCCGGTGATGATGCAGCCGCGGATGACGCTCGAGCCGGTAAGTGTCCGCAGCCGGAGGATGCGAAGCGGCATTATCGGATTGGAAATGCGCGACTCCAAGACGATGAAACAGACGAACAACGCAACTGCGATACCGAGCGAGATCAAGGTGTGCGCCGAACCCCAGCTGTCGCTCGACGCCGTGACGATCCCGTAGATACCGACCATCAGCGAAGTCGTGACCAGAACCGACCCGAGGACGTCGACGCCCTGCCTGATCCCTAACCCGACGTTCTCCGTCACGAGCATCCGCCCGAGGATCAGAGTGACTATGCCGATGGGCACGTTCACGAAGAAGATCCAGTGCCAACTCAACGCCTGGGTGAGCACGCCACCGGCAAGGAGGCCGACCGATCCACCACCCACCGCGACGAACACATAGGCGCTCATGGCCTTGGTCCGTTCGACCGGATTGGGGAAGTCGGTCACGATTATGGCGACGATCACCGACGAGGACAGCGCTCCGCCGATGCCCTGGACGAAGCGCGCCGCGACCAGCATCGCCTGGCTGTTTGCAGACCCGCAGACGATGGACGCCAGTGTGAATAGCGACACCCCGGCGAGAAAGACCTTCTTTCGGCCAATGAGGTCGCCCAGGCGGCCGGCCATGAGGAGAAAGCTTCCGAACGTGATGAGGTAGGCGTCCACAACCCAGGTGAGACCGGACTGGCTGAAGTGCAGGCTCCGCTGAACAGCGGGGAGCGCCACGTTCACAATCGAGCCGTCGAGCGCGTTCATGAGCATTGCCAGGCATACGACAACCAGAGCTACCCAGCGCCTGCGGTCGCTGGCTGGTGAAATGGTCACGGCCGTAGGGATAGTCATGATTTCGGGACTATCTTAATCGTGGGATTGATACCTCTGTGCAGGTATGATTCAGGTTATGAACGCTCGGGCAGCGGTTCAGCCCACCACAGGGACGATCGTCTTACTGTCTCGGCTGGCCCGAGCCGTTTACCTCCGCAGTTCAACCGAGCTCGTGGGCATGAACCTCAAGAACATGGTCGTGCTCGCATATCTCCGCGACCATCCCGGCGTGTCGCAGCAGGCCATGACCGAGCACTTGTCGATGGATTCCAACACTGGCGTTCTGGTCCTCAACGACCTCGAGGACCTCGAGTTCGTGGAGCGTCGACGCGATCCCTCCGATCGTCGTCGTCACATCGTGAATGTGACCGAAGCAGGCCTTCAGGCTCTGGAGAGAGCAAAAGTGGCGCAAGGAAGCATCGAGGACGAAATCCTCGGCGGGCTTGACGAGGCGGAGAGAGCCACATTTCGGCGGTTGCTGGTGAAGGCGCTCGAGGAGCACGCGAGCCCGATGGAGCCGCCGTCACCCTGATCTGTCAAGGCGTCGCCAGGTCAACGGTGTGTCAAGGGCGCAACGTTTGCAAATGCTCTAAGCCCGCACGCGAGACAGTTACGCACGCGCCGCGAACAGCGTCTCGTTGAAGAACGACAAATCCTCGCTCCATGGCGTCCTCCCACACGGGTAGTCGAGGACACGATGTTCTCCATGCGTCGAGTACCTCGTCGTAGGGCCGGGCCGTGGGTCCGATCCACTCCAATAGATCGAGGACCAGTGACTCGACTGTGTCTGTCGCGACGGCATCGACATCCACGGTTACCCTGCCTCTCTCGGTCGAACCAATGGTAAGGGTTACGGTGCGACAGGTCCCGATATCTCGAGTTGCGCGCCCACGAACATGGCTCCCACCTGCCATTTGGGCGAACATGTCCGGAGTCCAATGGAAGATCTTCGATGGAGGCGGGTAGTGAACAGCAGGATTGAGGTCTCGCGGGATATCGCCGCTCCACCCGAAACGGTGTACGCGGTGATCGCGGACATAGCCCGTATGGGCGAGTGGTCCGACGAGTGCTACGCCTGCGAGTGGCACGAAGGCTTCGATGTAGCGGTGGTCGGTGCCACCTTCGACGGCCACAACCGCAACGGCGAGCTCGAGTGGACCACCCAGGGCAAAGTGATCGAGGCCGATCCGGGTCGGGCCTTCGCATTCGAGTGCTCGATGATGGATTTCCACTACTCCACTTGGGGCTATCTCATTGAAGCGATTGAGACAGGCAGCAGAGTCACCGAATGGAGCGACGATCTGAGGCCCGACGCCGTCTTGGAATTCAGCGAGCAGATTTCGGGAGTGGCCGACCGGACGGGGCGAAACCGCCACGGAATGGGCCTTACGCTCGAGCGACTGGCGGCCGCTCTAGAAGGTTGAGCTATTCCGTTTAGTGGGATTCCGCCTCGATCTCCTCTAAGCGGCTCCATCGGCGCTCTGCCAGAAGCGGCACGATCGTGTCCTCGACATATGCTCGAAAATGTGGGGTCACGCGGTGGGAATCGAATGCCGCGTCGTCGACATACTGCTCATAGAGCATGAAGTGGTCAGGGTCTTCGGGTGATCTGTACGCGACGAACTGAACGCAACCGGGCTCAGTTCGCGTCGCCGCCACGTGCTTGGCGAGCACGCCCGCTATCACGTCACCTTTTCCGGGTCTTGCCGTGTACTGGGCGACGACGGTGATCACTCGCTCGACCTTTCAGATGACGCGTCGGGTGACGTGTTGGACATGGCGGATATTTTCGGTGCGCCAGCTTCGAGGGGAACTCGGAGGGCCTTGGCTACGAAGCTGATCGCGTGATACCACCCGCACAGTACGAGTAGATCGAGCAGGTTGGCCTCGCTGAATTCACCCGCTAAGGCGTCCCAGAGCTGATCGTCGAGGTCGCCACCGTCATGCAGAGCGTCCACGGTTCTGATGAGCAACCGGTCGCGAGCATTCGCCCAGCACTCGTCGTCATGACTTCCCACAGCCAGAGATTCGATCTGACGCGGGCCCAAGGACACCCGCTCGGCGAAGAAGGCGACGTGAACTCCCCACTCGTAGTCGCAACCGCACCGGGCACAGGTGCGATCAATCACGATCTCGCGCTCCCTCATGGACAGCGACAGGTTTCGGCCAAGCTCGTAGCTCCCCCAACCGGTCATCGCTTCGGCCAACGGGAGATTTTTGACGAACGTCCGGAACAATCCGATCGGGGGAACTCCCGCCGGCATCATCTTCTGCAGCCGGGAGTCGATCTCCGGGTCATACGGGGGCTCGAGCGGCTCGATCCGGGGTGTTACGGTTTTCGTAACCATGAAGGAGAACCCTAAGACACGCCGCGCCGAGCGTCAATCGGTCCCGCGCCCCGGTCAACCGGTGCGTGGTTCGTCGACCGGACGCCCGTTGACGGCCGCGCTGGATCTTCTCGGACGGCGATGGTCCTTGCGGGTGCTGTGGGAATTGACGGACGGTCCACTCGGTGCACGGGCACTACGCGACAACTGTGACCGCATGTCCCCTGACGTCCTGTACACGCGCTTGAAAGAGCTGACCGAGGCCGGTTTGATCGATAAAGCAGGCGATCAGCGGTACCAACTGACGTCAATCGGAGCCGATCTCAGATCTGCACTCGATCCGCTCGATCAATGGGCCCGACGTTGGGCGGAGCGACCGACGTCCACCAGGTAATCTTGACAAAGTCCAATATTTGAGTAAAGGTGTAATCGTGCCGAATGGGGAACCTGCCGATCCGACAGCCCTTCTTCGAGAACGAGGGGTGCAGGTGACTGCTCAGCGCCTTGCGGTGCTCCGGGCCGTCTCGGCCCAACCGCACGCCACCACTGAGGAGATCGAGGATCTCGTAAGGGGGGAGATTGGTGCGGTATCCCGCCAGGCCGTCTACGACGCCCTCGGAGTGTTGACAGAGAAGCAGCTCATCAGGCGCATTCAACCCGCTCGCTCCGCGGCGCGTTACGAGGACCGCATCGACGACAACCACCACCACCTGGTTTGTCGTGGCTGCGGAATCACTGTCGACGTCGATTGCGCGGTCGGAGCGAGACCGTGTCTCGAAGCGGCTGAGAACCACGGATTCGAAATCGACGAGGCAGAGGTCATCTACTGGGGAACTTGTCCGGATTGCCGGCGCGCGGACGAATCTCCTCGCACGGCCCCGAGCAACGATCGGAACGAAAAAGTCAATGGATAGAAGAAGAAGAAGAGAGGTACTCCGATGAGCAAGCACGAGTCAGGCGCCGTCACCACCACTCCCGAAGACGAAGCTCCGTCGGCGAAATGTCCGGTGCTCGATCACGACCACACTGCGGTGGGTTCGATGGCCAACCAGCACTGGTGGCCCGAACAGCTGAACCTGCGTCCGCTGGCCAAAAACTCGCCGCTCATCGATCCGATGGGGGAGGACTTCGATTACAGGGCGGAGTTCGAGTCCCTCGACCTTGCATCGGTAAAGGCCGACATCGTGGCGATCATGACGGACTCTCAAGACTGGTGGCCGGCTGATTACGGCCATTACGGTCCGCTGTTCATCCGCATGGCTTGGCACTCGGCGGGCACATACCGAATTCGCGACGGCCGCGGCGGCGCCGGTTCAGGGACCCAGCGATTCGCTCCTTTGAACAGCTGGCCGGACAACGCCAACCTCGACAAGGCCCGCCGCCTTCTGTGGCCGGTCAAGCAGAAATACGGTCGCAAGCTGTCGTGGGCGGACCTCCTGATCCTCGCCGGCAACTGTGCGCTCGAGTCCATGGGCTTTAAGACCTTCGGCTTCGGTGGAGGACGCGAGGACGTCTGGGAGCCCGAAGAGGACATCTACTGGGGCCCCGAGACCACTTGGCTCGACGACGAGCGATACAGCGGAGACCGCGAGCTCGACGAACCGCTCGGCGCGGTCCAGATGGGGCTCATCTACGTGAATCCGGAAGGACCGAACGGCAATCCCGACCCCGTTGCCGCGGCGCGCGATATTCGCGAGACGTTCGCCCGGATGGCTATGAACGACGAGGAGACCGTCGCTCTCATCGCGGGAGGGCACACCTTCGGAAAGACCCATGGTGCCGCGGACTCAACAGAGTTCGTGGGCCGCGAACCCGAAGCAGCACCGCTCGAGGAGCAGGGTCTCGGTTGGAAGAACACATTCGGGACCGGCAAGGGGGACGACTCGATAACAAGCGGCCTCGAGGTGATCTGGACCACGGAGCCGGCCAAGTGGGACAACGGGTTCTTCGAGAACCTTTTCGGCTACGAGTGGGAACTGACCAAAAGCCCCGCCGGCGCAAACCAGTGGCGCCCTACCCACCGCTCCGCCGACGACAAGGTCCCCGATGCATTCGACCCGCAGAAACGCCATGCCCCGATGATGCTCACCACTGACCTGTCGCTGCGGTTCGATCCGGCCTACGAAAAGATCTCGCGGCGTTTCTACGAGAACCCCGATCAGTTCGCCGACGCATTCGCCAGGGCGTGGTTCAAGCTCACCCACCGCGACATGGGCCCGGTATCGCGCTATCTCGGTCCTGAGGTTCCTACGGAGGAGCTCATCTGGCAGGACCCGGTCCCTGCAGTCGATCACGAATTGGTAAACGCGGCCGACGTCGCCGACCTGAAACAGAAGATCCTCGCCACGGGTCTTTCGGTGTCCGAACTGGTCGCAACAGCCTGGGCATCCGCAGCCACCCACCGCGACAGCGACAAGCGCGGCGGTGCGAACGGCGCACGCGTTCGTCTGGCACCGCAGAAAGATTGGGACGTCAACCAACCGGAGACGCTTCAAAAGGTGCTCGGTGTGCTCGCGATGCTGCAAAAGGAGTACAACAGCGCGCAGAGCAGTGGGAAGAGGATCTCTGTCGCCGACCTGATCGTGCTCGGTGGGTGTGCGGCGATCGAGAAGGCGGCGTCGGCCGGCGGTTACGACGTCAACGTGCCGTTCTCGCCCGGCCGCACCGACGCGTCACAGGACCAGACCGATGTCGAAGCATTCGCGGTCCTGGAACCGACTGCTGATGGGTTCCGCAATTACTTCCGATCAGGCGACAAGCGCCGTCCCGAGGTGCTCTTCATCGACCGCTCGATCCTGCTCAGCCTGACAGCACCGGAGATGACGGTCCTCGTCGGCGGTCTGCGCGTGCTCGGCGCAAACGCCAAAGGCGTCGACCACGGCGTTCTCACCACCCGCCTCGAGACCCTCACGAACGATTTCTTCGTGAACCTCCTCGACATGGGAGTCGAGTGGAAGGTATCCGTCGATGAACACGTGTACGAGGGGCGCGATCGATCGAGCGGTGAGACCAGGTGGACCGCGACCGGAGTAGACCTCGCTTTCGGGTCCAATTCACAGCTTCGTGCCCTCGCCGAGGTGTACGCGAGCGCAGATGCCGGGCCGAAGTTCGTCACTGACTTCATCGCAGCCTGGGACAAGGTGATGAACAGCGACCGCTTCGACCTTCGTTGACTGTTCAGGGGAACATTCAGCAGTTACAGCCGTCCACGACACGCGCCGGTCGCCATCCTCGAAGCGAGCTGAGGACCGCGACGTCTGAAGCATCACGAAGTTCGTCCACGGTGACGACGCGCTCCACGAGCCGCTCGCCGGCCAAACACCTAGCCCGTTCTATCCCGGGGAGCAGACCACATTCGAGTGGGGGAGTGCACCACCGGTCGCCGATGCGCACAGCCAGGTTGGCCCGGGTCGTCTCGGTGACCTCGCCTCGCTCGTTCACGAGCACCACATCGTCTGTCGTCGGGTGACGCCGGGACCGCTCGTCGTAGCGCCTGCGATCGGTGGTCTTGTGAAACAGCGTCACTTCGGTAGAAGTCACAGGCTCCAGGTCGATGCACAGTTGCACGACGGCAGCTGACTTGGCCAGGTCCAGAGCGAACGTCTCGATCTCGACCAGTCCGCCGGCACGCAGGACGAGTCGAACGCGCGTCGGTGTCTCGATGCCGATGAGGGCTTTGGCAATCAACTCCTCGGTCTCCAATGGGAAAGTTAGACCGAAGTACTTCGCCGAAGCGGACAGCCGTTCGAGGTGATCGCACTGATTGCGGACGACGCCGCCATCGCTGTCAGGTTCGAAGGCCATGGTCTCGATGAGTCCTTCGTCGGCGCCCAGGGTCACAGCTGAAGCGCTGTCGAGCGCCTGTGCTTTCAGGAGCACCTCATCCCATTCGCGTTCCGGGTTCGACTCCCAGGTGATGCCACCACCTGAGCCGTATTCGGCGACTGCGCCGAGCTTGTCCACCACAGCGGTCCGGATCGCCACCGCGAACCGTGCCGTCGGCGCTCGGTGCGGGTGTGGTTCGAGGAATCCGACCGCGCCGCAGTAGAGCCCGCGCCGGGACAGCTCGAGCCCGGCGATGGTGGACATGGCCGACACCTTGGGAGCCCCGGTCACCGATGCGCATGGAAACAGCGCCCCGAAGATTTCGGCCAGGCCGACATCATCTCGGGTGATGGCGGTGACAGTCGAGGTCAGTTGCCACGCGGTGGGGTGCTGCTCAAGATGCCACAGCACAGGGACCTCGACTGTTCCATGCGTGGCCACACGGCCGAGGTCGTTTCGGAGAAGATCGACCACCATCACGTTCTCCGCCCGCTCCTTCGGTGAGGTGCTCAGAGCCTCGCCGTGAATGGAGTCTTCGGCTGACCACCGCCCTCTCGACGCGGTGCCCTTCATCGGGCGGGTTATCAAACGACCATTCGAATGTTCGAAGAACAGCTCCGGTGACCCGCATGCCACCGCCCAGTCATCAGTTTCGAAGAAGGCGTGATAGCCGCCGGCATAGCTCGCCACCAGACGGCGGTAGAGCTCGAATGCATCATCGTCCGATGTCCACGTGCGGCGAAACCTGGTGGTGTAGTTGACCAGATACGTGTAGCCCTGAGCGATGGCTTGACGGATTTGCGCCATCGCTACGGCGTATGTGGGTGGATCGATCTCACACTTCCAACCGGTGAGGTCGGAATGTTCGTAACTGGTGGTCCGGTCTACCGGAAGCAGGTCTGGCGCAGGAACTGCTTCGGAAAAGAGCCCGAACCAGCAAATGGGGAGTCTTTCGGAGCCTGCACATTGAGTCGCCGGTGCGCGGACACGGAATGCAGCATCGAATGCAGGAGCGGCTTCGTAGGCGACGAAGCCGCCGACGAAGAGACCACGTCGAGCGGCGTCCTCGGCATCGGCCAACACTCCGGGAACGTCGGAAACTCGGTGGGTTTCGAGCTCTCCGATCAGGCCGCGTAGTTCGATGGCCTTCTCTCCCGCAGCGGTATGGTCGATTCGACAGCGCATCATTGTGTGGAGTCGCGGGCGCAATGGGATCAGCCCTTCCGCACCCGTTTCTCTGATCCGGAGGGTAGTGCGGCCCGACAATCGGGGCGCCGCCGCCGTATTTCAGGTCGGACCTTTGCGTCCCACGAGATGAAAGACGCGACTGAGTTGGCGGTAGGGGTCTCGTCGGCTGGCCTCTAGTTCGACCACGGCGGTCTGTGCCACCTGCTTTGAATCGCCGGGATCGAGCTCGACCCCGCTGAATTCGAGCCAGTCGACGAACAGCCACACGCCGTACCAACGCAGCGGCTCCACACCCCGGCTCCGGATGAGGTCGCTCAGGTCCTCCACCGTGTCTGCTCGGCCCGGCACTCCGAGCACCCCGATCTCGCGGTCGGCGTCGAACGCGGCCAGAGCGTCCTCCCAGCGCCGCTCGAGCGCCGGGCGCACCGCCATCGCCTTGGCGTTGCCCGTCATGATCGACACCACCCCACCGTCCGCAGCGCACCGGCACAGCTGGTTGACCATCGGCTCGGGCTGCTCGAGATACCCGAGCACGCCATGGCACAGAACGGCGGCGAAGCGCCGGCCGTCCACCGCCTCGTCGGCGTTCTCACCGTCGGCCTGCAAGAGGGTCACCCGTCGCCGGGCATCGTCATCGAGTCGAGGGAGTCGCTGTCGAGCCTTCTCCAGCATCGCCGGCGATGGATCGAGCACAGTCACGTCGTAGCCGGCTTGGGCCAGAGGAAACGATTGATGTCCCGCGCCGCCGCCGACGTCGAGCACAGACGCGGGAGGAGCCGGCAGATGCTCGAGGAGCTGCTGATGCATCACATACGTGCGCACGTATCCCTTTACCGAGGCATAAGCCTCGTCGGCGAATTTGTCAGCCAACCCGGCCCACGTGTCATCGCTCACAACACCAAGATACAGGCTCTAGTTAGTAGTTAGTAACTAGTAATCTGACCGTCATGGCTACACGGATGAGCGGACTCGAACGGCGCTCCCAGGTGCTCGAGATCGCCGCAGCCGAGTTCGCCAGTCACGGACTTCACGGCGCGTCGATCGACGCCATCGCACGCCGGGCGGGCATCACCCAGGCATACGTGTTTCGGATGTTTGGGACCAAGAAGGCGTTGTTCGTGGAGCTTGTGGGAGCGGCATTCGATCGTTTTACCGGTGGCATGTCGAAGGCCGCCGAGGGCGCCCGAAACCTTGAGGCGCTGGCGCTGATGGGAGCTCAGTACTACGAGATGTTGGCGGAGCGCACCACACTGTTGTTGCAGCTGCAAGGTTTTGCCGCCTGCGGTGACCGCGAGGTCCGCGACCTGGTGCGGGCGCGACTGGCCGACATGTGGGACACGGTTGCCGACGCGTCGGGACTGGACCCGGTGACGGTGAAGTCGTTTCTTGCTTTCGGCATGCTGCTCAACAACGTGGCCGCTCTCGATGTCGCCGAGCTGGAGGAGCCGTGGGCCACGGGGGTGCGCACGCGCATCCAACCTGGTTTGTTCGAGCACATCACCGCCGATACCAACCGATGAAGATCGAACGCGTGGTGGCGAAAGGATGAGATCACCGTGACCAGAGTTGTCAGATCTGTCGAGCTGGTGGCGTGGGAAGGGCCGTGGCCGGATGACGACCCGGACGCCAACTTCAAGGCCGACGTCGCCCTCTACGCCCACGTCGATCCGATGACCACCGTTTCGAATCTGGCAGCTGCCATGAGCATGCCGGAGGGTGCTGTGGTCTGGTACGTGTTGGCGAAGTGGGCCTCGGGCGGTAGCGGGGGTCTCCTGGAGCTAGGTCCTTCGATGGTCCATCGGCTGTGGGGACCGATCGAGCAGGCGGAGGCCGCCGGCACCGACGATGCGCGGCTGGAGGCCTACGAGCAGCTCCGTCAGATGATCTCGTGGCTGCGCCTGCCGCTGACCGGCGACGATTCCACCGGAAATTGAGTGATCTGGGTAGTGGGTGATCCGGCTGCTAGGTGATCCGGCAAAAGGGGCTTCCACCCTGGGGTGGAGGTGGCATCTTCGAATTGCACCCCGGTTTACATCCAGGAGCCGATTCCGATTTCTGCCTGTTTTGCGATGTTGGGAGTACCCCAAACAGAAAGCAGGTAGTCCCAATGCCAGCAAGCATCCTCGCACTGAATCTTCTGATCCTCTTCGCCGTATTGGAGTCGGATCTGGGCAAGCGGAAGGTCGGAAAGTTGAGGGTGATCCGCCCTTTGTTGATGGCCGGCGGGATCGTCCCCTTTGTCCTCGACCCCCCGGCAACTCACGGTGCGGGTGCTGTCTTCGAGCTGGCCCTGGCCGGCCTCGGCGTCCTCCTCGGGATCTTCTGCTCCACCCGGTTGATGAAGGTCGGCGTCGACCGGAAGACCGGAACGGTCGTTAGCTCTGCCGGCGTCGCCTACGGCCTGTTCTGGTCGGCTGTCATCGGTGCCCGCCTTCTGTTCACCTACGGAGCGAACCACTGGTTCACCACACAGCTCGGTCACTGGATGGTGACGAACGGCATCTCCGTTGACGCCCTCACCGACGCCCTCATATTCATGGCAGTGGCCATGACTGTGACCCGCACGATTCGCCTCGGGATCGGCCGCATGCAGGTGCGCTCGGCCGGTGCAAGCAGTCTGGCGGTGCAGTCATGAGTATCGCCAACATCGCGCTCTACATAGCGATCCTCGGATTCCTGGTCTTCCGACGTATCCAGGGACGGCCGATTGCGTCGGTCAAGCAGCTGATGATCCTCCCCGTCATCGTCACGGTCCTCGGCTTCGAGGACTTGAGCCACAAGCAGCACCTCGGATCAGTGAACATCATGTTCAGTGTCATCGGGTGCGCCGTCTCGCTGGCGCTAGGTGCCTACCGAGGCTCAGCCGACAAGCTTTCGGTGAGAGACGGCGTGTCGTATGTGCAGTGGGGGACCCGATCAGTGGTCATCTTCGCCTTCAATATCGCGGCGAAACTGGTACTCGACGTAATCTGCGTCGTTTCCGGGGGAACCACGGCCGGAGCAACGAGCTCCCTGGTGCTGGCGGCCGGTTTGATGCTGGTCGGCGAGGCTGCAGTGGTGTGGCTCCGCCTCGAGAACGGGCCATACCCCCGCCTGCCCGGCCGTACGGCCGGCGTTGACAGGCGACGCTGATCCCGATGCATTCCTTCCAGGTGTTCTTCGAAGCCGGAGCCGGGGTGGCAGGAGGGCTCGTGGGTCTTCTGTTCGTGGCCATTTCGGTCATGCCCCACAAGATGTCGGGGGAGGGGGCCTGCACGGATTTCCAGATCCGTGCAGGCCTCTGCCTCAACGCCCTCGTCGACGCGGCGGTCCTTGCTCTGTTCGGGCTGATACCGGGGCAGGCTCTCGGCGAAGCCGGGGTGGTCGCGGCGATCCTGGGGTTCAGTTCCACGATCGGCCTCGGCATCGGCCCCCGCCAGAAAGGACCCTTAGGTCCGGCGGCTGTCCCCAGGCTGGCGGTCTTGCTGGCACTGTATGTAGCCCAGCTGGTGAACTCGCTGCTGTTGATCGTCTCGAGCAACAGCTACGGCTTCGTCAAGGTGGACGCCATGCTGGTGGTCGCTTGTTTCCTGTTCGCAATCGACGGGGCTTGGGAGCTGTTGGGCGGATCCAAGTCCCGCCTCTTCTTTCTCCCCCAGCGTCACGAGATCCGCAAGTCGGAGGAAATGCCCGTGCATCCGTGAGTGACGTGCCCGTCAGAGACGCTCGAGCAATCGTCTCGTCCAGCCGTTACGCCCTGTATCGCGGTCGGTACCGCGAGCTGGTCCGGCTGGCCGCGCTGATCGTGATCGCGGTGTTGATCTCGACGTCGCACCCGTATCCGGCTCTGCACGGCAAGGGGCTGGTGATCCTCGTCGCACTTGTGGTCACGATCGGGCTCCAAGCCTCGGTGGTGCTAATCCCGGGCCGGCAGCCCGTGGCGCGCACCACCCTCGAGATGGTGGCCGCGGCCATACTGGCCGCGTACGACCCGGGATCGTCGGGGGCTCTGCTCGTGTTCGCCGGCCTCGATGCTGCGGCCTCTCTCCCGCCAGAAGGAGGCGCGTTCCTCACCGGTGTGGGAGTGGTGACCGGGGTTCTGACCACACTCATAGCGAGCAGACCGCTGGCCGACGGGCTTTACGGTCTGGCCATCGTGGGAGGTTTCCTTCTCGGGATCACCATTCGCGAATACGTCCTGAGGGTGGAGAACTCAGAGCTGCGACTGGCCGACGTGCAGCGCGCGGAACTGGAGAGAGGAAAAGCGGTTCGTCTGGCAGAACGGGCCGCGGCGGCCCGCGAGATCCACGACATCCTCGCCCACAACCTCGGCGCCATCGTGGTGCAACTCGATGTCGTAAACGCCCTTTTGGACAACGACAGTCCCAACCTGGCCGGCATCCGGCCGGTGCTTCGCGATGCTCATCGCCACGCGGTCGACGGGTTGGCCGAGGTACGCCAAGCGGTGAGCAGCCTCCGCGAGGACTCCAAGCCGGTCACCGTCTCGTTGCGTCAACTGGTCGACTCGGTGCCACAAGCAGAGCTCCAGATCGACGGACCGGAGCGGGACCTGCCGCCAGACGTCTCTATAGTCGTCAGGCGTATCGCCCAGGAGGCCGTCACGAACTCCATGAAGCATGCGCCCGGGGCAGTGTGCACGGTGCGTCTCGAGTTCCGCGCCGGATCGGTTGTGCTGAGCGTCTCTGACGGCGGACGTCCCTCGGGATCCGACCCGGCACCGCTGGCGGCCACCGGCGGTGGCTACGGGATCGAAGGCATGAAAGAGCGCGCCGAGATGATCGGCGCTGTACTCACCACCGGCCCCGATGGGGCCGGCTGGAAGGTGGAGTTGGAAGTTCCAGAGCGCAGAGCCAGCTGATGCCGGGATCAGAACAGGTCAGACCGGATATAGCCCCGATCAGGGTGGTAGTGGCCGACGACCAACGGGCGATCCGTGAGGCCCTGGCTATGGTGCTCGATACAGAAGCAGGCATCAGCGTTGTCGGCACCGCGGCTGACGGCGAAGAAGCGATCAGGCTCGCCACCGGAGGCGCGGCCGACGTGGTCCTTATGGATCTCAGAATGCCGGGGACCGACGGTGTGGCAGCTACGCGTCACCTGAAAGAGTCGGACCCCGACGTGAAGGTGGTCGTGCTCACCACGTTCGCCGATGACGCCAGCATTCAAGACGCTCTTCGCGCCGGAGCGGTCGGTTATCTCACCAAGGACGCCGGGCACCAACAGATAGCTCTGGCCGTTCGCTCGGCGGCCACTGGCCAGACCGTGCTCGACCCGGCCGTTCACGCATCCCTGTTACGAAACGCTGCTCAAGGGATGGATGCGGTGCCCGAGCCACAGAAGACCGAGCTTTTTGACGGCCTCACTCCACGCGAAGTCGACGTACTGCGCGGCATTGCCAGAGGGAAGACCAACACCGAGATAGCCGGGGAGCTGTACATCTCGGAGGTGACGGTGAAGAGCCACATCAATCATCTCTTCTCCAAGATCCAGGTGCGCAGCCGCGCCGAGGCGGTGCGTTACGCCTACGACCACGGGCTGGCCGACGCGGGCTGATCAGGTGTTGGTGGCCACTTCGCGCAGTTGGTCAACGGCGTCGCGCATTATGACCGCGAGATCCCGATCGTCTTCGTCGATGGTCCATCTCTGGATTGCAACGCGCAAGATGGTCATCCCGGTCTCAGAAGCAAGTACCGCCTGCGGTTCTTTCACGCCCCGCTGACGTAGGGCATCGGCGATCGCTACGGCGTAGTCGGCCAGTTTGGCGAGCTCGCGCTCGTACAGCTCGGGGTTCGCCATGATGACGTCGTAGCGCAGGCGGGCCAGGTCGCGGCGCGATTCCCCGAGCATCGCGGCTGCGACATCAAGGCCCCGGGAAACCGCGTCGAGAGGACCGTCGGTGGCCGGAGCGCCGGTCACTCCGGCCAGGATCCGCTCCTTGAGCAACGCGGAGCCGCCGAACAGCACCTCGCGCTTGTCTTCGAAATGCCGGAAGAAGGTTCGTTCGGTCACCCCGGCCCTGGCGGCAATCTCCGCCGCGGTGGTCTGGTCGAAGCCCTTCTCGGCGTAAAGAACGAGAGCCGCCTCCTGCAGCCGGCCCCGGCTGTCCGGCTCCCATCTCCCCATAATCTCGCTCCGAACGTTGACAGTCACTGACATCCCGGTATGATGACAGTTACTGACATCATGATAACTCATGGAGGTATCAACATGAAGATCTTCGTTACGGGAGCATCGGGCTGGATCGGATCGGCCGTCGTTCCCGAGCTCATCGGGGCCGGCCACCAGGTTGTCGGTCTTGCCCGGTCCGATGCCTCGGCCCAAAAGCTCGAAGCCGCAGGCGCCATCGTGCAACGCGGCGATCTCGACGACCCCGCCCGCCTGGCCCAGGCGGCCGCAGACTCGGACGGAGTGATCCATCTGGCCTTCCAACACGAGATTGCGTTCAGCGGCAACTTCGCCGCGGCCGGAGCGGCCGACCGCCGGGCGGTGGAGGCGATGGGCGCGGCTCTGGCC
>JBAPRR010000186.1:0-4130 GCA_049281195.1 Acidimicrobiales bacterium | reverse complement strand
GGACACGGTCCCTCTTGCGAGGAAGAACCCCGAACTGGCCCGGCAGCAACTGGTGGATCTCGCAAAGTCTGGAGCGTTGTCTGCGGGTCCCCTTGTGATCTTCCCCGAGGGTCGAATCAGGACTCCGGATGAGCCGATCAAGTTCAAGCTGGGCGCGTTCTCGCTCGCCATCAACAGCAAGGTCCCCATCGTTCCGGTAGCGATCCACAACAGCGCCAAGATCCTCCCGAGGCGCGCATTCTTCGCGCCGAGACCGGGCGAGATCGCAGTTGAGATCCTTGAACCGATCATCACTACCGATATGACTCCCGACGATCTTCACTCACTCAGAGACGAAGCGCAGCGAAGGGTCAGCGACGCCGTTGATCGCGGGGTCCGGTCCGCCTGAATGGGGCCGCGGTCAGGTCCCCCTGAGTGGGGGCGCGTCGAGCGCGCAATGAAGCGAGTCGTCAGGTTCGGACATCTCTTTCGGCGCGATTCCCCGAACCGGATTGCGTATGGCCAGGGCCGCCAGAACGCCCCCGGCCGCGCACACACCACCGGCGATCAACACCGCGTGTCTGAATCCTTCCGACAGTGCGTGAGGGTGCAGGTACGAGCCGCCGGTGATTCCGGCCAGCCACGGAAGGATGGCGACGGTCACCAGTCCGGCGATCCTCGCCACATCGTTGTTGACGGCAGACGCCATTCCGGAGTGCTCCGCAGGGACTGCTCCCATGACAGTTGAGGTCAGAGGAGCGACGGTGATGGCCAGGCCGACCCCGAGAACTATGGCGGCAGGTAGGACATCAGTCAGATAGCCGTTCGTGCCTGTCGCCCTTACCAGAAGTATGAAGGCCCCTCCGATGACCACAGGACCGTCACTCATCTGCAGCCGGGGACCGATCCTGCCGGCAAGCCTTCCGGAACGGGCCGAGAACAACAGCATGATGATGGTGAGCGGAAGCAGCGACAGACCGGCCTCGAGTGGGGAGTAGTGCGAGACGACCTGCAGCTCGACGGGAAGAAGGAACAGCGCCCCGTTCAGTGCTCCGTAGACGATGAACGTGACAGCGTTGGTTACGCTGAATTGGCGGTTCTTGAAGATAGTCAGGTCAAGCATCGGCTGCGAAGACAACTTCTCGGCTGCGAAGAATCCGACAATCGAGATGATTGCCACAATGCCGGCGGCTACGACGAGCGGTGATCCGAAGCCCAAAGAAGACCCTTCGATCAATGCGTAGTTGATCGATGCCAGCGCGACGACGCCGAGAGCCGTCCCTCCAAAGTCGCTGAACGTCTTGATGGACGGATCTCTCGATTCCGGGACGTGGCGCGCAACCAACACGAGAACCAACACGGCCACTGGAACGTTGATGAAGAAAATGGCACGCCACGACACTGCCGAGATGAGGTACCCGCCGAGCAGGGGGCCCGCGGCTGTGGCCAGCCCTCCGAAGCCGGACCACGCGCCGATCGCTTTCGGCCTGTCGTCCGGTGCGAACGAGGCCTGGATGATCGCCAGGCTCCCCGGTGTGAGAAGTGCCGCGCCTACGCCCTGGACGATCCTCATGACGATCAGCACGGTCGCGTCCGGTGCGATGCCGCACGCAGCCGAAGAGATGGCGAACCAGGTGACCCCGATCATGAAGACCTTCCGGCGTCCGAAGCGGTCACCGAGCGCGCCTCCCACCAAGAGGAACGCCGCAAGCGTGAGCGTGTAGCCGGTCACCACCCACTGGAGAGGCCCGAGTTGGGAGTGGAAGTCGCGCCCGATCGTCGGAAGGGCGATCCCGACGACGGTGGCATCGATCCCTGCGATCCCCGAACCGAGGACCATGGCCGCGACCACCCATCGGCCTCGGGAGTCGGACAGGAGCAGTCCGCCGGAATCACTCCCGGCTGCTCCAGAAGCCCCGACGGCCACCATGACCCTTTCTACCTTGCGGTTGTTCCTGGTCCCCCGGTCTTGAAAATCCCTCCGAACTCGACTACTCTGACCAGAGTACCCGATCTGGAACCTACCGACTCGGAACCTACCCGGATCCCGCTGACCCGGAAGCCTGCCAATCCGTCCGCGTCACGAATCAACTCGGGAGGAAAACATGGCTTCTCGAAATCGATCCAATCCCCTGGCCCTGGCGGTGCTCATATGCCTGGCCGAAAGACCGATGCACCCCTACGAGGTGGGAACGACGTTGCGCCAGCGCGGCAAGCACAACAGCGTCCGCCTCAACTACGGCTCGTTGTACGCCGTCATCCAGTCTCTCGAAAAGCGTGGCCTGATCGTCCCGAAGGAGACAGAACGCGCCGGTCGTCTTCCGGAAAGGACCATCTACGAGCTCACTGACGCGGGGCTCATCGAAGTGCACGACTGGCTCACCGACCTGATCGCAACACCGGTTGCGGAGTACCCCGCGTTCGAAGCGGCGCTGTCTTTCCTCCCCGCACTTCCGCCGTCCGACGTGCTCAGCCTGTTGGGGGAACGATCGATGCGCCTCCAGGTGGAGATCGCTCAGATGCAGGGAGCCCGTGAACTTGTCGAAAAGGCCGGACTTCCGCGGCTTTTCTGGGTGGAGGCGCAATTCAAGGCCTGCCTGCGCGAAGCGGAGCTCGAGTTCGTACGTCGATTGATATCCGACATCGAGTCAGGCTCCCTCGACGGTCTCGAGTGGTGGAACGGCATCCACGATCCCGTCGAAGGCGGGCCTCCTGCTGAGCACCGATGGTCGTCCAGTGCCGAACACTGGCCCATAAACGAGAACTGAGAGCGAGAACTGAGCGACAGGACTGGGAGACAGGACTGTGAGACAGGAGTTGCCATGAGTGAGCGCGAACAGGCGATCGTGACGAACGATCTCAGAAAGACCTTCAAATCTCGGGCGGGTCCCGTCGAGGCGGTCCGCGGGGTGAATATCTCGATCGGCTCCGGAGAAATATTCGGACTTCTGGGTCCGAACGGTGCCGGCAAGACCACAACCCTACGGATGCTGACGACTCTTCTACCGATCGACTCCGGAACCGCGGTAGTCGCCGGATTCGACGTCGGCCGCGAACCGAAAAAGGTGCGCGAGCGGATCGGGTACGTGGGTCAACTCGGAGGTGCGGACCAGCTCGCCACAGGGCGCGAGAACCTGATCCTCCAAGGACGCCTTTACGGACGCTCGTTGTCGGACCTGTTGCCGCGCGTGCAGGAGATCGCCGACATCTTGGATCTGTCCGAGTTCATCGATCGGAAAGTGAAGACGTACTCAGGGGGTCAACGCCGCCGGCTCGACGTCGGCCTCGGCATCGTCCATCAACCGTCGGTCCTGTTCCTCGACGAGCCGACCACGGGTCTCGATCCTCAAAACCGCCAGAATCTGTGGGAGCACCTCAGAAAGCTGCAGGACCTCGGAACCACGATGGTTCTGACGACCCACTACCTCGAAGAGGCGGACGTTCTCTGCGACGAGATAGTGATCGTCGATCACGGAAAGATCGTCGCTGAAGGGACTCCACGTGATCTGAAGAAGCGCGTTGCAGGCGACTCCATCGTGATCACGATCAAGGATCCCGCTCAACGCAGCGAAAAGAGCTCAGAGCTCCTCGCCGGCCAGCCTTACGTCCGCGAGGTCTCGGTCGAAGGCGACCAGTTCCGGCTGTACGTCGAAGACGGCGGAGCTGCGATGCCCGAGCTCCTGCGCCTGCTCGACGCAGAGCAGATCGGCATCCGCTCGATGAGCCTTTCCGAACCCACTCTCGACGACGTATTCCTGAGCCAGACCGGCAGATCGCTGCGCGATACCGGTGCCGAAACATCATCGAGAGCAGAGGCGGCAGCATGAAGACCGCACGCGACACCGGTCTGCTCTTTCATCGCGCCACCCTGCAGATGCTCCGGAACCCGGTGTGGTTGTTCGTCGGTGTCTCGACCCCGCTGCTCTACCTGTTGTTGTTCACGCCTTTGCTCAAGCACTTCACCGGCGGCGGTTCCACCGGTTTGGTGCTCGACGTGTTCCTTCCCGGCATCCTGGCTCTGCTGGCGTTCGCGAGCGGGATGTCCAGCGGGTTCAACACCATCTTCGAGCTCCAATCCGGAGTGATCGAAAGGTTCAGGGTGACTCCTGCGAGTCGCTTGGCGATTCTCGCCGGCCCACTTCTGTCGGGCA
>JBAPRR010000185.1:0-21798 GCA_049281195.1 Acidimicrobiales bacterium | reverse complement strand
CGTCATCGCTGCCTGTGTGGCGACGAACCGCCTTGCACTCGGAAAACTCTGAGGCCCCTTCAGTCAGGGAGACCGGCCGCCGCAACGCGCGACTGGCGGATCGCTACCTGCCTTGCGACGGCGCAGGGACTGCCGGCTGCTCCAGCGATTTGATCCGTTGTCGGCCAACGCACTTTGGTTGCCCACCCGGCCATTTCGAACAGACGTATGAGACGCGCGGCGGGATCCAACTGATGGCGAAGCACCCCGTGCCGGGCTGATGCGGGAGCGCTGTGGTGGAAGTTATGCCAGCTTTCGCCCATCGACACCACGGCCAGGCAAGCCACGTTGCTGCTGGTGTCGCTGGTGACGAAAGGTCTGCGCCCCCAAAGGTGGCAGATGGAGTTGATGCTCCACGTGACGTGGTGAAGTAGCGCCATCCGAACGAGGCCCGCCCAAAGGAGTGCACTGACTGCTCCGGCGAGCGTCCCCCATAGTGCCCATCCAATGAAAAACGGGATGGCCAGCGAGCTGATTGCCCATAGCGGGAACAGCTTGTCCACGATGACGAGGTCCCGATCACGGTAGAGATCAGGCGCGAACCGCCCTGTGTCGGTGGAATCCTTGGCGAACAGCCAGCCGATGTGAGCCCAGACGAAGCCGCGGACGATCCGTGAGAAACCTGAACCGCGTCCGTGAGGTGAGTGCGGATCGCCCGGTTGGTCGCTGAACATGTGGTGGCGACGATGGATTGCCACCCAACTGATGAGCGAGCCCTCGAGCGCCATGGAGCCTGCCACCGCCAGGACCACTTTTAGAACACGATTCGCCTTGAAGCTGCGATGTGTGAACAGCCGGTGAAGGCCTACAGAAACGCCGAATCCTGTGAAGAAGTAAAGGATCACCGCCAGGATCAGGACCTTGGCGTCGACCAGGTGACCCCACCCCACAAGGACAAGGACCGAAAGCGCAATCAAGGGTCCGCCAACGAGAAGAGCAGTTATGACTCGGCCCACCGTGAACGTTGAGGCCGAATCCTCGATTGCGGCACTGTATTCACGCCGCTGCTCCGCCACCGAAGTGACCGGCGCATCCAGGACGCTTTCCGACAAGGTGTACCCCATTTCCACTCTCGGGCACCGCGATCGCTGTTCGCAGCGCCGTCAGAGCTTGATTGGGTCACCGAAGTCTGGGGCGACGACCCAGAACACTACACCCGACCGGCCGACCGAAGCAGGCGGTTTCTCCAGTGCCTTCACAAGGGATCAATCAAGCCAACGTCCCTGGGTGTCCCAGGTGGAGATTCGTTCCCATCCCTTGATGCAACAGCGGGAGCTTCAGCGACGACGGTGCAGGGCAGAGGGTCTCATGGTCGCGTGACGCGCCAAGGAACGCGCATGCCATCGGCAACTCAACGTGGGACACGACGTCTGTAAATTTGATTGCCTGTGGCCACAGTTCAACGGATCGGCCGGCCTTGGGTGTGCTCCGGGGTCCCTCTCGTGCTCTGGAGGAATTGTGGATAGTCGCGAAGAATGGTTGGCCCGCACTTTTGTTGAACTGGCCGACACGCTCGTAGCGGAGTTCGACGTCATCGACCTGACTTCCGTGTTGGTGGAGCGGTGTTCCGAACTGCTCGGCTCCGCTGAGGTTGGACTGGCTCTGGCAGATTCTGAAGGGAGATTGAGAGTCTTGGCGTCAACTTCCGAACGAATGAGGATGCTCGAGCTGATCGGGGTGCAAAACGACGAGGGTCCGGGCCGGGACTGCTATAGCCGCGGCGACCGGATCGTGAATCATCGCTTGGACCGCGCTGACGACCCGTGGCCCAACTTCACACCCCGGGCGCTCAGGGCCGGTATTCAGATGGTGCACGCCCTTCCGCTTCGACTGAGAAGCGACACCATCGGAGCGATGAACGTTTTCAACGAGGAGCCGATAGAGCTGACACCGCAGGACGTCAATGTGGCCCAGGTTCTGGCAGACGCGGCCACCATTGCGATCCTCCAAGAACGGGCTGTGAAGCGAGGGACACAACTCACCAGCCAGTTGCAAGGCGCTTTGAACTCTCGCATGTCGTCGAACAGGCAAAAGGAATGGTGGCTGAACGCATTCACGTCGGAATGGACGAAGCATTCAATCTGCTTCGCGGCTATGCCCGAAGCGAATGTCGGCGACTGAGTGAAGTTGCCGCCGAGCTCATCGACGGCACCCTGGCTGTAGCGACAATCTCAATGGGGAGACAGAGTGAGATCTCCGTCGCCGACGAAGAGTTCGAGGAGGGTCCTGGCGGCTAGGAACCTATACGGGTTCGTGTATTCACCAGCAGTTTCAGGACTTCGCCGATCGTCCGCTCTCGACCAAGGGCTTCCGGCATGGGTAGGTGGGTTTGGATCCGGTAACGATTCCTGCGGCCGTCCTTTTCTTTGACCACATATCCAGCAGTCGTCAGGTCCCCGACGATGCCAAAAGCAGTTCGCTCCGTGATTCCGAGCTCGTCGGCCAGGTCGCGTAGCCGGACTCCCGGATCATGTGCAATGCAGACGAGGACTCGAGCATGGTTGGTGAGAAAACTCCACTCGGGCATCCGACAAGTATAGGGAAAGAAGGTGGAGATAAAATTCTAGAAGTAGATTGCTAGTGATATGAAACTACGGTACGATGGGAAGAGAGACATCCGGGTCCGGCAGCTGCTGCTCACTCGAGTGCCAGTGAGAGGACTCAGACATGTCGACGAAATTCGAACGCGTCGAAGTGTTCGACGAGTTGACCGCGGAGCTGGTGGCTGAACGTCTGTCCAGGCACATCCCCGTGGACACCTACCTTCGTGAGCACGAATTCAATTTCCACCCCGAGGTGGTAGGGAGCAGTCCTCGTTCCCTCGGGCTCGCACCGACACCGGGTGCGGTCACTACCGAGGCTCCGGAAGGGTCACTCGATCCACAACGAGGGAACTAACTATGCCGGCGACCCAACTACTCACTGATGCCAGCGAGTTCGTAGTCCAGGCGCTTCAGGATCCGCTCATAGAGATCGACCAAATGATGATCAAGCGGCGCGAGGAAACCAAGCGTTCTGAACAACGGCGTGCCCAACTCGTGGCTGAACGGTCGGAATTCTGGACCGAGTGCGCAAGCGTGTACGAAGAGCAGATTCGACCGGCGATGGAAGCGATAATCGACCGCTTACGATGCAATGGTGGCGGCGGCGCGATCGTCGAGCGCGTAGAAGACGTGAGCATGCACCGCGATCACCGCTTGACGTTGTGGATGTCTCTAGCTGGGGAGATCTCAGGCACCCTACGCGCAGACCGGTTGCCCTATCTCCAGCTCGACGCCGACGTGGAGAAGCGCTCAGTGGTGGTATCCGAAGGAGACATGTGGGAGGGCCACGGTGGAAAACGCAGTGGAAAAATAGGTGAGTGGAAACTGGCGGACATCACCTCCACACTGGTCACTGATGAAGCACTGGCCATCCTTCGCAGGTCGTTCGGGTAGATCGTGATCACTCAACCCGCAGCGCAAAGTCGGCACACCGGATTTGCCATTTCCATTCACGAATTCGAGGCCAAGTCATGAAGTACATCCAGGTGCCTGTGGGCTGGTGGCAAGACTCGAAGGGCATAATGCAGCCGCCAGGGTCATACCTGGATGTCTCTCTCCGCATTCCCTCCAAGCGCTTCGCACGACGCGCAGAGCAGTCTTCGATGAATCGGAGCCGCCGGTTCTTCCGCGGGGTACGCAACGACAACTCGTGATCACGAAGATCCGCACCGCGCGTCTGGGTGAAGGTTCCCGCATGGGGTAAAGCTGAATCAACGGACCCGAATGAAAGCCGCCGTCGAACGGCTAGCCTGGGTCAGCAGCATCCTCGGCGAGATGCCCGCGGTGGATCAGTGAAAGACAGAGAAGGTATCCGCGAACGACGGATTTGTCAGCCGCTCTGCCTTCGGCCGGGCTCACTGGAGACGAGGGTCATTGCCCAACAAGCGAGTGCACACAGCCGACGAAGACCTGGTCCGGTTATACCTCAGCGACATCGGTAGCCACCCTCTTTTGACGAAGGATGAAGAGGTACGGCTGGCCCAGTCGGCCGAGGCTGGACGACAGGCGAGTGCCGACCTGGCATGTCGAGGAGAGATCACCGCGACCCGGGCGCGAGAGCTTCGTCGAACCGTTACTGCCGGCGAGGCCGCAGTCGAAACGTTTACCAACGGGAATCTTCGATTGGTGGTGTCGATCGCCAAGAAGTACCAACGGTTCCAGGGTTTTGATCTGCCGCTGCTGGACCTGGTGCAAGAGGGCAATCTCGGGCTCATGCACGCTGTCCAAAAGTTCGACTGGCGGAAGGGATTCAAGTTCTCCACCTACGCCACCTGGTGGATCCGCCAGGCGATCACTCGAGGAATAGCCAATGGTGGACGCACCATACGTCTGCCGGTTCACGCAGGTGACTTGCTCAATCAGATTGCTAAGGCCAGAGCTCGTCTCGAAGTCGAACATGGCCGACACCCCACTGTTGCCGAGCTCGCAGCTGATCTGGATGTCAGCGCGGAAAGGGTCTCCGAGATCCTCCTCCACGCGGCGTCAACAGTCTCATTCTCCGAGCCACTCGGTCCCGACAGCGACGCAGAGCTGGGCGACCTATTAGAAGACGCAACCGCCGTTTCGCCATTCGACGCCGCAGCCGATGCCCTGCTGACGGTCGAGGTGGCCAGAATGCTCGCTGGCCTCGATGATCGTGAACGCGAAATCATCCAGCTGAGGTTCGGCCTAGACAGAGGAGAACCGCGCACCCTGGAGGAAGTGGGTGCGCGATTCGGTGTCACCCGCGAGCGAATCCGACAGATTGAATCACAAGCCATCGTTAAGCTTCGGAACCTCACTAATGGCCACGATCACCGGCGAGAATCGTGATGCTTGGACTATGCACGGTGGTCCAGGGCATATGACCCTGTGTGCTCAGCGAAAAATGATGTTCATCGCACAAGCCTGATAAAGTAATGGTGTCATCGGCGAAATAGTCGGTGTGGCCTGGTCGAGACCGTCCCGAGTTGGCCCGAATTCACCGGAGCCCACCATTTCCCCCCACCGCCCGACCGAAGCCCTAAAGGGGCATTTCGGCTTATCTTTGATCGGCGCCTCGGTTCGACCATCTGACTCAGTGGTCCGACGTGTGACAGGAAGCCTTCGGAATGGAAGGTGCTGTGCCTAGGCATACCAACGACAAGCGATCGCAACGTCGGTCGACGGCCACGTCCGAGCGGGAAAGACCGGCGCGGCGCCGTCCGCCCCGGGACGTCGACGCGCAGGCTGTCGCATTGCGCGAGTCCGGTGCATCCTTTTCGGCGATCGCACGGGTGCTCGATCTGGCGCGAGCGACCGACGCGCACCGCAGCTTCGTCCATGGGCTCGCAGCCTGCGACGGGGCGCAGCGGCGCAACCTGGTCAAGAACGAAGAGGATCGGCTTGACCGCCTCGAACTGAGAATCCGCGACAGGGATGCCGGCGACACCATAAAGATCGAACGTCGGTTGCTGGGCGTGGCCAGGCTTAGAGAGGCGATCCAGCCGTGACGCTTCCGGACCCAGGACCACATTGCGCACTTTGCAGCCGACCAATGACGGTGACGATCAAGCCGGCACGGCGAACCTTGGCTCGCGGATTGGATCCGAGCGACGACTCTTATTCAGTCACTGCGATCCTTCCCGATATTCCGCTTTGCGATGAGCACGCCGAAAGTGTCCGTGAGGGTAAGCAGCTGATCGGATGGTGCGACAACGCAGTCTGTCGCACGTTCGGAGAGATCGATAAGCCGTCGCCATGCGGCGACATGTACAAAAAGCTGATAGCCAGCAAAGGTTCCTGATACGGCTAGCGTGTCTGACCGGGACACGCGATGGTCACACGTAGAAATCTGTTCAAGGGCACCGGCTTGGCGGCGGCAGGGATCGCTACTGCTTCGCTCTCTTCCTGCTCGACCACCCCGAAGGACGCCGTGGTTTCCGCTTCCGCGGCTGTGGACACCGGACTTGTGGCCACGGTGGATCGGTTCCGCAGGGGTGGAGTCGGACCCCTGTACTGGAGCACGTACGGCTACAACATCAGAGCCAACCAGGCCATACCCGAGGACGTCTGGACGAAGAACCTCGAGTGGGTGGCCGAGAACCTCGCTCCGTACGGGTACCGGATGGTCTGCACCGACGGCTGGATCGATTACAGCCAGAAGACCACGAAAAACGGGTACATCGTGGCGTACCAGGACGATTGGACCCTTGACTGGGCCGGCATGGTCAAGGACGCCGCGAAGCGTGGGTTGAAGCTCGGCGTCTATTACAACCCTCTGTGGGTGGTGACTTCGGCCATAAAAGACAAGTCGATCACCGTCTTGGGACGTCCCGATGTCAAGGTCGCGGACCTGGTGAACCCCGGCGACAATCAGAACGGAAGCCCGAATCTCAACTGGGTCGACGTAACGCGTGACGGCGCAGAAGAGTACGTGAAGGGCTACGTCGAGTACTTCAGGTCTCTCGGCGCAGTATTCCTCCGGATCGACTTCCTTGCCTGGTACGAGGTCGGATTCGACCAGAGTGAAGGGAACACCGGTGTCGCGCACGGACGCGACGCCTATGTTCAGGCACTCTCGTGGATGAGGGAAGCGGCCGGGGACATGATTCTCAGCCTGGTGATGCCGAACTGCTTCGATCATGCCGCGGTCGAGCGCCAGTTCGGCGACATGATCCGCATCGACAATGATGTCAGCTACGGGACCTGGTACGCATTGAGTGGCGGCTCGCAGTCCTGGCAGCCGATCTGGTCGCAGTGGAACAACCCGTTCCTCGGCTTTACGGGCTTTTCGGACGTGTCCGGCCGCGGTCAGCTCGTGCTCGACGGGGATCCCCTCTACATGAGCAACCTCAACCAATACGAGAAGCCCACCGCGATCAGCCTGTTCATCATGGCCGGCGCGCCTATCGCCGTTGCTGACCAGTACGACACCATTGGGGATAACGCCGACTACTTCTGCAACGAGGAAGTTCTCGCACTGCGCGGACGGGGACTTGTCGGCAAGCCGATTTACAACAACAGCCATGGATATTTCTTCGACACGTCGTCACGTGACTGCGAGCGCTGGATAGGTCAGTTGTCGGACGGTAGCTGGGCGGTGACTCTCTTCAACCGTGACGACGGACCTGCTCCCACTACAAAATCGGTCGACTTCTCATCGGAACTGGGGATCTCCGGGCCGGCGAAAGTTCGTGATCTGTGGGCCCATTCGGACCTGGGGACGATGACGGGCTACCAGGTAGCCCTTCAACCACACGCCTGCGCCCTGGTAACCGTCACACCGCAGTCGAAGGCGCACTTCGAACCGGAGGTCGCCGCGTGGGCCGGGACCGCGAGATTCGAGAATACCTTCGCCGGTTTTGAGGGATTGGGCTACGTGACAGGTCTCGACACGCTCGGCAGCAGCGTCACGTTGGCCATCGAGGGGGCATCCGCGGGCACTTACAGTCTCGAGTGTCATGTGGCGAATGCGACGGGATCACCTTCCGTCGTCGAAGTTACCTCTTTGGATCCAGATAGCGGGACTCAAATTGGAGCCGCGCGGCTCAAGGTCCCGAACACGGAGTCGTGGGACAGCTGGCAGACAGTTACCACGTCTTTGCGCCTGGCGGCAGGCGACAACCTTGTCGTGTTCGGCTTCGGCGCGCAGAGCACGGGCAGCGTGAACATCGACTACGTCGCGGCGCCGGTTCTCGTCACGGCCGATTAGTCCACCGCTACAAAAGATCGGATTCATCTGGGCGCGATGAGAGCACCACGCCCAGCTGGTCTGCCAGCGCAACGGCGACGAGGCACCGATCGTGAGAGATGGGTACGGCCGGCGTAGGGGTCAGCAGAAACGTGCCGAGTGCTCGTCCGCCCGCCCGCACAGGCAGTTCGACCTGGTGCGTCGGCAAACCAACTAGCGAAGATGGCCAAACGAGCGGGTTGAGCCGGACCGTGCCATCAGATTCGATTCGTGCACCCTTTCCCGACGGCTGGTCCCAGACGAACCTGCAGTCCGCGAGCGAGAGCAGCTGCTGTAGCTCGGTCGCCACGGCGATAAGCACGAAGTCAGGATCCTCGCCGTTCGCTATCTGCTCCGCCAAGCCATGCATCCGGGCAACCCCTTGACTCCCTTCGACCGCCGCATTGCGGTACTTGCGTCCGATCGCTGCGAGCTCTCCGACGATCACTCCTACGACGACGAACAGAATCTCCGTCGTCGTGTCGGCCTCGTTGCTTATGCGGAACGACTCGTACGGGCGGGTCAGGAGGAAGTCGAACGAGGCCGCCGACACCAACGCCGCAATGGCTGCAGCCCACCGATTCCCTGCGCAAGCCACTGCAACTGTAACGACGACGAGAATGAGTGCATTGTCCGCAGAGCTGAGATGGCCGCGACCGACAGTCAATAGCAGCGCTACGGCGATTGGACATATGACAGCCAGTATCAACAGAACTCCGGGCCTGGTAACGAATGATCGAGCGAGTGATGCGAGCGACCTATCGGTGCTTCGCGTCGCCTTTGTCACCGGTCCACCTGTTTGCGTCTGTCGGATCTGCGAGCTGGTTTGACCTCGTTCCCGCTCCCGATCAACTCGTACATCGGGTTGATCATCGCCATCTTTCCCTGATGATTTCCAACCATGCCGTCGGCGGCGATGTGTGCACCGGAGCGTATGCCAGCAATGGATCTTCTTCCTAAAAATACGAGGGTGATGCTTCCTCCACTCTTGTCGACCAGAACGCACTCGAGCGTGGGCACTTCGGATCGCGGCTGGAGTCGCAACGATTTCACTCTGCCGGCCACGCGTGCGCGCTTTCGCCAGTCGAGTTCGGCGATCGGTGTGACCGGCCTTTCGCCGACCGCTTCCTGACGTGTCGTGGCCGGGTTCCGGTCGGCGCCGGCATCCTGTTTAGGAGTCCAGTCACGGTGCGAGCCGACCAGCTGCTGCTCGATCCCCGGCGCTACCGAGAACGGGACGATCGTCGCATTCACATGGGCCAATTGGCTGACAATGTCGATGATGTGATCGGCGGTCTGGTCGTGGAGGATACGTCTCCACGTCCTCCCGTAGGAACGGCGGGGGAGCAGCATGCTCACCTCGGTCTCCCCGTCGGCCAGCTCGGCCGCAAGCTCGAGAGCGGCGCGCCCGAGTCGCCGGTCCGGGCAATCGATTACGTCGAGCGGAAGCCGGGAGAGTCCCACTTGTTGCCATCGCTCGCTGAGCAGCTCGGCTCCGCGCTGATCGATGTTGAAATGGACCGCCATGATGTCGTCTGGCATCAATGTCCGGGAATATTGGATCGCTCTCGCGGTGGCCAGGTCGATCCGATCGATCAGTATGACGACGACGTGCCTACGCAGGACTCGCGCTTCGCAGGCCTCTACTGCCGCACCCTCCTCGAGGACGGCGTCCTCAGACCGGTATTGCCTATTGGTCCTTACAAGGGCATACACGAGTATCGGCATGACGACGACCACGGCCCATGCACCTTGCGTGAATTCAGCGACTGCGAATACGACCACCACTACCGGGCAGACGACAGCCGCGATGGCGTTCACGACAACATGCCTGCGCCAATTGACCTCCCTGTGGGTCAGGTGATGCTTCACCATCCCCGCGGCAGCCATCGTGAAACCGGTGAACACGCCTATCGCGTACATGGGGATGAGCGACGAGACCTTCGCACCGGTGGCTAGGAGGAGCGCGATGGATGCGGCGGCCAGCACGATTATGCCGTTGGAAAAGACGAGACGGTGGCCCCTCACAGTGAGCATCCGAGGAAGGAACGAGTCTTCGGCCACGAAGCTGACCAGGAATGGGAATCCGGTAAAGCTCGTGTTCGCGGCGAGAACGAGGATCAGCGCGGTTGCCGCCTGGAGGCTATAGAAGAAAGCTTGCCCTGCCGGTCCTGATCCGTAGACGACCTTGCCGATCGTGGCCACGATTGTGGGTGTTCCCGAGGTGAACGGAACCGAATGGGTCAGCGCAGCGAGCAACGACACCCCGAGGAACATGAATCCCAGGATGGTGCTCATGAGGACGAGAGTGGTCCGGGCGTTTCGCGCCTGGGGGTCGCGGAAAACGCTCACCCCATTCGAGATCGCCTCCGTCCCGGTCATAGCGGAGCTCCCGTTCGCGAACGCCCGGAGTAGGAAGAAGGCGGAGACACCGAGGATCAGTCCACCGCTGGCGTGCCCGAGCGCCAGGGTGGCAGGAGGTCGCGGTGCATGGCCTAGACCACCCGACGCGGCGCGAACCAGGCCGAGGATGATCAGGACCGCCATGTTCCCAATGAAGAAGTACGTCGGGATGGCGAAGACGCGCCCAGCTTCGCGGATTCCTCGAAGGTTCCCGTAGGCCAGCAGCACGACGAACGCTATGGACATCGGTACCTGAGCGCCCGCAAGGGCCGGGAATGCCGAGATAATGGCGTCGGTGCCAGCAGCAACCGAAACTGCGACCGTGATCGTGTAGCTGATCAGCAGGGCCGCGCCCGCAACCTGGGCGATGTTGGGACCAAAATTGTCCCGACTCACGACATACGAGCCGCCGGCCTTGGGGTAGGAACGAACTACGTCGCGGTAGCAGATCGTCACGACTGCGAGCACGGCGAGGATGGCACCTGTGATCGGCGTCACGAGCGAGAAAGCGACGAGCCCGCCTATCGGTATCAGGACTCGAAGGATTTCCTCCGTCGCGTACGCTGACGACGACATCACGTCCGAAGAGAGGACCGCCAGGGCTGTCGGTTTGCCCAAACGCTGTCCCCCCAGCTGGTCGCTGACAAGGGGCGGACCCAGCAACTTCCTTTTGAACTTGTAGCTCAATCTCTCCGGGAGGCTGGCTGCAACGGACTCGTAGGTCCGCTTCGGGGGTATCTCTACCAGCGTGTTCGCTGCGGCTTCCGGCTCCGTCCGCATCGAGGCGCCGCTCTCGTCCAAGCTCATCTGTTAGGTCTACCCCGCACTTCGTGCCCAGGTTGCCTCGAGACGTTGAGGTGTGCCGGGTCACGAGAGTTCACCAGATCTTTACTGTATTTGAACCGGCCAGATCGTTGAGCCCTATGTCCAGCCTCTCTCGAAGGTCTGAGACTTTGTGGTCGGAGACAGGCCGCGGCCCGTCAGGCAGTCAATCCACCCGTTGTCTCGATCTTCCTGGCGCGACGCCCTTTTACCCATCGCTGCACTGACCGTCCGACGTTGTTGGAAAGCGTCTGACTCGGACGTTCTACGAGCCGGTAGAAGATCGTGATTCCGACGAGACAGCTCGGAAGCACCAGAGCAAGCAGAAGGACCGGATTCGGGTGTCCGCCCAGAGATAGGGCGATGGTTGTCAATATGGCGTCGTGGATCAGATACAAACTGAAAGACCTGGTGCCCAACCAGTCGATGGGGCGCGTCTCGAGCGTTTTGCAATATGGACGCCACGAAATGACCATCAGGATCAACAGCGCCGCGCCCACTACGCCCAGTCCATGTGCAAGCGTCACAATGATGCCTGGCAGCCTGCCCTTCACCGGCGAGATCTCGTCAGTGAAATCGCCGAACACGACGACAACCACCCACAGGGCGATGCGGTTCCAGCCTGACCGGCCCATGAAGGCGCCCAGCCACCGAACGAGTTGAGTTTCGTAGAAGGCCATCACCGCCCCTACTCCGAACATCGGCATGTAAAGGATGGCGTTGCTTATCTGTACGGAACTGACCTTGACGTCCGCCACTGCGAGGAGAAGAACGGCAACCACGACGCCGACCTTCACGGCGTTCCAATTCTTGAAGGCACGCGCAAGAAACACATATGCCGGCAAAGTGAACGAAAAGAGCAGCTCCCATCGAAGCGACCACAGCGGGCCGTCAAAGGTCGTCCCTATGCGCGGAAGCAGTGCGTCTTGAAGTGTGGATACGTGGAAGTTCGAGTGGTTGTTGAGCCAGTACGTGGCCCCCGCGATGTGGTGTCGGCTCTCGATGAGCGTAAATAAGAAGGTGAAGATCAAAGCGCCCCACAGCGGCGGGTAGAGACGGAGCATCCGGCGGGGGTAATAGGCGAGGTAACTCTGCCCCTGGTCCCGTTGCACGAATGGCCGTGCCAGTACGAACCCGCTGAGGACGAAGAACATAAGAACCGATTCGTCACTGTCCCAGAGCAGGTTCACCGGCGTGTAAGCGAACCACCACGCGACGCTCCCGAGGTTCGGATGCACCAGCCCGGGATCGGTGTTCAGTACGTGTGAGATGACAACAGCGACTGCGGCGACTCCGCGTAGGCCCGTCAACGCGGGCAGGCGGGCCATCTTCGCTGTGTCTGTCTGTGGTAAGGCGTCCGCCGCTCCGGGAGCGGCTAGCGGGTCAGTTGAGGAGGTGGTGGCTGGCGCCGTTTCGGGCGCCGCAAGGTCCCCGGTCATAGGACAGCACCGGACTGATGGACGCGCGCCATCGCTGCTTTACCTCCCCGGATGCACTTGACGTACATGTTTCATCCGCCTTTGCCAGCGACATCGGAGTATCGGCCAGAAACCCGACCTAACTGAACCTCTTTAGACAGAATAAAATTCAGGAAAAACTCAGACTCACGCCCCCAGGCCGAGTTGCGGGCACAGATGCCAAGTTCTGGTGCCGGAAATTCCCACGAAACCGAGGCACCCGCAAAAAGGCTGTAAGGGCCCGAATTCTCGGACCCCCGGGAACATCACTGTCATAAGCCCGACCTACTCGCCGGTCTGTTCCTGATGGAAGCGACGGTGCCATCAGAGACGCACCGGTAGGTCGGACGGCCATTTGCCCCAGACCCGGCGATGGTTCAGGAGCAGCAGATAGTGAGCACGCCCAAATCACGGGCGCGACGGAACAGTGCCCCGAACAGGACAGCGATCCGTTTGTCGCCAACAGTTCTAGGCGTCGGCGCGATCACCCTCGTTCTCCTGATCGTGCTCGTCATCGTCGCCGTCGGGATCAATCAGCCGGCAGGTCTCCAGGAGGGAGCGGCATTGCAACCAGCACCTCTCAGTCTCGTTAGAGAGGTCACGGGTGTTCCCCGATCCGTCGACGAGACGATTGGACTCCCGTCTGAGCTCTACGAATACCCGACGATGGTGACCGGACACGAGCGCCTCACCAAATCGGGTCGGCCCGTCCTCCTTTACATGGGAGCGGAGTTCTGCCCGTACTGCGCATTCGAGCGCTGGGCGATGAAGATCCGGACACTGCGACGTTCAGCTTCTACGACGCGAGTTACAACAGCCGCTATCTCGTCTTCGAACCTTTCGAGCTCGCCACGAACCAGCCCCCGGCTTCATCGAATTCCTGCAACGTAAGTGGGTACGCGTGCCTGATGAAAGCTCCGTCTTCTTACGCTTCGCTTTTGGAGACACTGCCTCCGGTCGGCGAGAAGGGAGGCTTTCCTTTCTTGGACTTCGGGAATGTGGTCATGCAGGACGGAGCCTCCTACGACCCCGGAGTTCTGACCTCCCTCACCGCACAGCAGATCGCGGACCAGCTGGACAATCCGCATTCATCGGTTGCTGAGGCTGAGGACGGAGCGGAGAACTATTTGACGGCCGGGATATGTGCCATGACCAACAATGACCCGCAAAGAGTGTGTTCCGTCCCTTACGTCCAAACTGCAGAAAGGCGGGCCGGCATTTAGAAATGTCGGCCGCGGCAACAAGGAGTAATGCGCTAGCGTCAATGTGGGTCGTTTGACCCGTCAATTGAGCGCCTCGAGTTGGAGGGTAGGAACTCACCAGAGACAACGAAACTAAGGAGAACTCACAATGCGTCTCAAGTCGGGAATGATCGGCGGAATCGCAGTTCTCATGATTTGTAGCGGGATGCTCTCCGTGTTTGCCGAGGCGGCGAGCGCATCTTCGTTCGGGGTTCGGAACTCCGCCGGGATCAGAAACCAACCCACAGACGAGCCGACTTTCAACTGGGCCGGCTACGTCCAATCAAGTACTTCGGGTGAGTTCACTGCAATCGAAGACAAATGGACCGTACCCACTGTGGTGACGAGCGCTACCGGTGACGAATATTCGCAGCAGATCATCGGAATCGGCGGCTACAACAGCGACTCCACAACGATCCTGGTCGGAACCGATGCCGACAATCTGAATGGCAAAGCCCACTACGACGCCTTTTATCAGGACGAGAACACCGGGGGAACCGAGAATGTGTTCTCGGACTTTTCGGTAAAGCCGGGAGACGTCATGACTGCCGAAATCTGGGAGTCTCAAGCTGAGGGATGGAACATCTCGATTGCAGACTCCCGGACCCACGAGGCGGCAGCGGCGAACATCATCATCGAAGGATTTGACGGAGGAATCAGCGCAGAAGCCGCGCTGGACAGGCCGTGTCTGTCGGGTGACTGCTATGTGAATGCGATCAACTACGCGAATCTCGCAAAAACAAGCGACATAACGTTCCCCAAGGGCGAGGTCAGCATCTCCGGACCCGGGACCCCGTCGTTTGTCCCGCTCATGAGTTCCGTGAGCAACGCCACTGCGTACAACCTCTTCATGAAGAACTACGACATGGACAAGATAATTGCTTGCGCGTCGAATCCGAGTTCAAACAACAAGGGATTCACGGCCGCGTACGGGAAGAGTGAGCCCCCTCCGCCAAACAAGTGAATCCAGGTCAGACCGTGCTCGGCCGGTGGGTAGGCGTCTGCTTCTGTTCGAAGACGCTCAACACGGTCGCAGACGTGGTGAGTAGGACGATCCCGACGACCGCAATCCCTGCGGTCACCACTTCGGCCGCAAGCAGGGGTGCGGACAGCTGAATCTGCTCGTTGAGGATCGTCTCGCCGATCAGTACCGCAACCAAGGGCTCGAGCACTCCGACGAACGGCATCGAGTACGCGAGAGGACCGGCCTGATAAGCGCTCTGCGAGATGATCAACGAGGCGATTCCTACGCCGATTGCGGCATACGGCTGCCAGCTGGTGAAGACATGACCGACGCCCTTGGTCGCCAGGTAGGTAGTCGCCTTCGTCAAGGCTGACAACACACCGAAGGCAATTCCCGACGATGCCCCGAGTGCCATGGCGCGCCTCGGCCCTCGGCTGGCGGCGCCGAAAGCTGCGACGACTGCGGCGACCACACCGATGGGGATGAGGGCAGCCAGCCATTCAGTCATGCTCGGATCTGGGGTGCCCTCCGCCGGATACGAGACAAGGAGGAAAAGCGATACGCCGACGCAGACGGTCACGATGCCCAGCCATTCCCTGCGGCCCGCTCTTTTGCGCCGGCGGGCTATGGCGAGCGGTATGGCCAGAGCCAACTCCATGGTCACGATCGGTTGGACCAGAGCGACAGGCCCATTCGCCAGTGCAAACGCCTGGAGCCCGAATCCGGTGAGCATCAATGCGAATCCTGCGATCCACCGGGCACGGCGGAGCAGATCGAAAAGCAATTTGAACGACATCGCCTTCTCGGGGTCGACCAACTGGGCGGACTCCTGCTGCAACAGGGCAGCAAAGGCGAAGGAGATGGCAGCTGCGAGTGCTGACGTAATTGCAACGAGGTCGTTCATCGGTCGAGGACGCTCCGCGCGCAGACGGCTTCAGATTGTGCCTGTGAGGAGCTCACCGACCAGACCTTAATGACGACTTCGGAGGACTGTCCCGATCCACAAGGGAACTAACCGAAAGGCGGGCAACGCCATTCCGCTGGTCCGATCGACAGCAAGGCGGCCGTCCGTCAAAATGCCGCCATGCAGTTCGGTCTCCAGATCCCAAACTTCACCCTCGGCACGACCAGCTCCGAGCTGTTCAGCGCGGTGGCCGGTCTGGCACGGACGGCAGAGGAGTCGGGGTTCGACTCAGTCTGGGTCATGGATCACTTCTTTCAGCTTCCCGCGCTCGGAGGTCCCACCCAGCCGATGCTCGAGGCCTACACCCTCCTCGGAGCCCTAGGAGCGGTCACCCAACGCGTCAAGCTCGGTGCGCTCGTAACCGGGGTGACCTATCGGTACCCGGCCCTTTTGGCGAAAGAGGTCACGACCGCTCGACATCGTGACGGCTGGCCGGGCCATCCTCGGGATCGGAGCCGCCTGGTATGAGATTGAGCACAACGGGCTGGGAGTGCTGTATCCGTCCGATGGCGAGCGCCTCGATCGTCTAGAAGAAGCGGTCCAGATCTGTCGAGGAATGTTCCGCCAGGAATGTTCGAGCTTCCGGGGCCGCTACTACCAGACCGAAGACGCCTGGAACGTTCCGCAGCCGGTTCAGCCCGGCGGACCGCCGATCCTCATCGGCGGGGGTGGCGAGAAAAGGACCTTGCGAGCGGTGGCTCGCTACGCCGACATGTGCAACATCACCGGGGACTTCGAGACGATCAGGCATAAGGTCTCGGTTCTCCACGAGCACTGCGCATCCGAGGACCGGGATCCTAAGGATGTGACGGTGACACGCTTGAGCACTCTCGTTCTCACCGACTCAGACGAGGAGACCAATGCGACGAACGAATTCCTGCGGGCAGCGGTCGGCGAGGGAAGCGGTTTCAACGTAGGTGGCGAAGAAGAAGTAACGCGGCAGATCGAGGAGCTCCACGAGGCTGGAGTCGACTACTTCATATTCAACATGCCCACGTCAGGTGTTGACGCCGTCCGACGAGCCGGTGAACTGTTCTCCAGCCGTTTTGCAACCTCGTAGAGGTCTCAGGACCGGGTTCGCAGCCGTTCAAGGTTTGTAGACGAGCAGTACCACTCCGTTACGAAACCTGTCGACGCTCAACAGGTGGAGCTGAGGCGAACCTTCCATCGACTCGAAGAGATGTATTCCCCTGCCGACAGCGACGGGCGTCAGAAGGAGATGGATCTCATCGATCAACCCTTTCTGTATCAACGGGACGTCCAGGATCCCGTTTCCGTACTTGACGATGTTGCCTCTTGACTGATCCTTGAGCTTTCTGACAGAGGTTGCAACGTCCCCCTTGATCGCCGTTGCGTTCCAACCGAGGTCCCTGAGCGTGGTAGTTGCGACGTACTTCGGGATCTCGTTCATCCGATCCACGAATGGACCCGGTGGCATGGACATGTATGCCTCGGACAAACCCTGATACGTCATTCGCCCCAAAAGCAGGGCCTCCGCATCCTCGAGGACTGCGGTGGCGAACCGGATGTGGTCTTCGTTCAGGTAGGGAAACGCCCACTTGTCAGGGGATCCGATCTCCCACCGAGAGAAACGTGATTGACCTCGATCAGCTTGCCCATCTGCGGTGTCCTCCCTCGCCATCACCGACATCTACCAGAAAGACTCTCAGACCGGCGACTGCCACGAACCCGGTTGTGGACCAGTGAGGGGGGATCTTCTCTCAAATCAGATGGCCGGGATCCAGTTGCCGTGGAAGCCGTGAGGCACCCGCACCGGGAGGTGCACCGTGGCCACAGTCTCGAGAGTGCCGGCATCGAGGACGAACAGGTCGCTCCGATCCGTGTTCCGGTCGTATACGAATCCCATCAGCACTCCGTCGTCCTCGGCAGAGTCGGTCGCATTCGGAACGAATACGAACTCGTCCACCTCGTGATCTGCGCCGAAGGATCGGATTTGTGAGCCTCCGGCGAGGAGATCGTGTTTGATGACGCCGTGTGACGCGGACACGTCGCCGGAGCGTGTATCTTCGAGCTCGACCATGTAGCCGAACCGGTTCTTACGCCCGACGAGCCTCTCGTCAATCCGCGGGAACTCTTGTCCGCGGTCGTCGAGCCTTTCTTCGAGCACCTTCCCTGCCGAAAGGTCGACGGTCCATCGATCGAGCGTCGGTACTCCGTCATTCGGTCCCCGGTGCTCGGTAGCGAACGTTTTCGGATGGCGCGTCACGTCCAACACGATCTGATCTCCGTCGTCGTAGGCGTTGAGCGGGTGGTACACGTAACACGGTTCCACCTCGAACCAGCTCACGTCATCTGAACCACCTTCGCGCGGCATGACACCAACACGCGCCGGATAGTCCGGGTTCCATGAATATGGCAGCGATTGATCTCCACGCTTTGGGCTCGTGGCCATCATCGCCGACACCACCGTGTCGGGGATGCGCCTGCGCCCGATCGTTCGCGACATCGCCAGCTCGGTCGGCTTTGCGAACGGTTTGGGCGCCTTTGCGGCGCCCTTTTTTACGTCGAAGGTGACCGGCAGGTCGTAGATGACGACATGACGCTCTGTCAGTGAGAAGGCGTGCATCATCGGACTACCTGTGACCTCGATGTCCACTGTCTTTACGACGCGACCGTCGGTTCCGATGACCGAGTACTGAACCTGGTCGCCCCACCCGAAGAAGTATGAGATCGCATGTAAATCCCCGGTCGACGGGTCCCGCAGAGGATGCGCGGTATATCCGCCCACAAGCGTGCCGTCGAAGTCGCACGCACCCACGGTGTCCAGGTCGAGTGTCAACTCATAAGGAAGAGAACCGGCTTCGATGAGAGCGAGAGTCCGGCCTGCGTGCCCGATGACGTTCGTATTGGGTGACATATCGAATCCCGCGTGGACAGGCCCCTTCTTCTGCGGCTCGCCGAGTTGGCGTGAAGTGCCAGGGGAGCGGACAAATCGGTTCCGGTACCACTCGGCCGCTCCGTCACGGATCCGCAGTCCATGCACCATTCCCGTTCCCATGAACCAGTGATACCTGGCCGGATTCGCAGAAATGGGGTTGGGTCCGATTCGCAGGTACCGGCCGTCGAGGTGCCCTGGCAGGGATCCGTCGACCACCAACTCTGTTTCGGTCACTTCTGCTGTGACTGGAGCGAAATTTCCTTCGAGGTACGGGTTCGTAGTCGGCATCGGTATCCTCGTTCCATATCAGTGATATGTCTTATTCATAGCAACGCTATGGCACACTGTCAAGGGTGAGCCCGAAGACCGCGGATCCTTCCGTCCGCCTGGCGCTGATCGACACAGCAGCGCGGATAGTTGCGACCGAGGGCCCGGCGGCCCTTACGCTCCGGCACCTGGCGAACGAAGTCGGTACGTCGACGATGGCCATCTATACGCACTTCGGGAGCATGGACGAGCTCGCCCTTCAGGTGCGGCGAGAAGGGTTCGCGAGGTTCCGCTCGCGGCTCGCGTCAATCGCGGAGTCCAAGGATCCAATGGCGGATCTGACGCTTCTCGGTGCTGCCTACTACGCGAGCGCTACAGCGTCCCCGAACTTGTACCGATCGATGTTCCTCGATGGTCCCATCGACGACGAGGATCTCGCCACCGGGCTCGACACCTTCGTGTACCTCGTGAAGGCGATCGAACGCTGCCAACAGAGTGGGAGATTTCCGGCTGCACGGTCCACGGACCCGGCGAGCATGGCAGTGGAGCTCTGGGCTCTGACGCATGGAATCGTCAGTCTCCGGCTCGCGAATCTTCTTCCGGACACAGAAGCTGTCGAGCACCTGCGATCGGGAGCGCGCAGCCTTTTCCTCGGGTGGGGAGACGATCCTCGCAAGCTCCGGGTCTCGGCGGATAGGGCTCAGAAGCGCATGAATGAAGTCGGCTGAAGCTCTTCGGCTACCTTTCGGCCTCGAACATGAGATCAACCTCTTGCTTCCCTGGGTCTCCGGCGCCACCGGCCGCTTGCAGGAAGCGGTCCCCGTGACGTATCGGGCTGAAGAAGAACATGGCGGCAATGAGGGCCGAGAGTGCCCCACTCGCTGCATAGACGTCGGCGACACTGCCGGTGAGCTTTATGAGCGCCGCCCCGGCCAGAGCTCCTAGAGGGATGGCCGACCACGCGAGCACCGTCGCAATGCTGATCACCCTTCCGTACATGTGACTGGGCACGATCGCTTGTCTCAACGAGCTGGTGTTGATGTTGAGGAGCAGACCGAATCCAGATGATGCCGCCCACAAGACCAGTGCCGGTATGTAAGACCCGATAAGAGCCATGGCGAAGCAGGTCAGGCCGCTCACGACGAGCGCTCCGAGCGCAGTGACGGCGAAGGAGAGCCGCTTGCGGATCGCTGCGGCGCACAGGCTCACGACGACGATGCCGAACGCGCCTGCAGCGAAAAGGTAGGCCACTTCGCTGTTGGTAGCTCCAAGGGTGTCCTTGGCGAACAGCACGAGTTGGCTGCTCTGTGGTGCGCAGACCAAGTTGATGAGGGCCATCATGATCGAGATGGTCCGGAGCACCGGATTGGACCACACGTACTTGAGGCCTTCTTTCACGTCGCCGAGCAACCCACGAATGCCTGATGTAGAAGCTCGTGGGTTCGGGATGTCGGCGTTGAAGCTCCGCTGGATCAGAGCTAGCGATCCGGCAGACACCAAAAAACTGCCCGCGTCGAAGAAGAGAAGGTTCGCGGGCGACATCACCGAAACCAGCACGCCGGCCAGGATCGGGCCGAGGATCTGCCCGGCGTTGTTCGTCGCCATGATTCTCGCGTTGGCGGCCACGAGGTCGTCGCGTCCGACCAGACTCGGGATCGCCGCGAACTCACCACACTGAAAAAGGATCCCGAGGGTCGACACGATGAACGCCACTATGTAGATGTCGTAGACGTGTAGGACTCCAATGAGTGCGAGGACCGGCAGCACGACGATCACGACGGCGCGGCCGACGTCGGTGAGAAGCATCATCCGCTTGCGGTTGATCCGGTCGACGAGCGCTCCGAGGATCAAACCGAAGAGGAGATAAGGCACGAATTCGGTTGCCGTGGTGATCGCGAGGTTCGTCGCCGAGTGGGTCAACTCGAAGACGAGGAGAGGAAGGGCGAAGAAGGTGAACGAGGTGCCGACCTGGGATATCAACTGGCCGGTGAAGTAGAGCCAGAAGTCCGGGCCCAGGGTCTTTCTCTGCTTGCCGCCGAGCGTCTCGTCGGTCCTGCGGCGGCGAGCCACCTAGGTTGTCAGTGACTTGTGGACTGCCTCTCGAACACCACGGTCATGCCGATTTCGGCGATGGAGCCCCTTCGGAGCGAGAACGCGGGCCTCGGAAGCTATCGGAGTGGGAATGCTTGAAATGCTCGGGCCGGAGGTCCTCCGAGTGCCGATTACGGTAACCAGCAGAATCACTCCTGAGGCCCCGACTAGGACGTATCCGAGTACTCCGTAGCCATGGACCCATAGATATCCGCTTGGCACGGCATAGTGCCTTGCAATGAGCGTCAGGGTAAGGCGAAGTTGGGAAGTGGAGAATTGAAAATACAGAGCGTGAAACAACTGGCTGCTGTTATTAATCCCATGTATTCCCAGGATCTTTCTCCACCCCGGACTCTGCGTGACGCCAAACCATTCGCCCATCGGCATTCTCACAGAAACGTAGCAAACCAACGCTCCGCAACCGGCAAGAGCGACCGAGACGATCCGAACTGGAATGCCGACAATTCTCGGGGATTCGGTCGCAGTCAATACAGGAGGGATCAACAATGTCAGAACGGCGGCAACTGGGAGCAGGAACCGTGGACCGAAGGTTGATCCACCCCACCAAACGCTGAATTTTGAGAAGAACAACACTCTGGGCACGATCAGGAGGAAGCAAAGCACGAACAGTGGACGATCCCGCACTTTCATCGGGCCGATCGCAAGAAGAATGAGTCCGGCCACACCTACTAATGCCATCGGATTGAAGATGAACATGCTGTCGCCCGAGCTCAGCAGCAGTCCATGCAGCCCGGTCCCAAGGGGTGTCGTGAAGTTGGTATTCCCGTAAGAACTAACCCATATCCGACCGTAACGAAGATCGTTATACCAGAAAAGAAGCGCCATGCTCAAACCTATAGGTGGAATAAATAATTCGAAAGTACGCTTCGAAAATATCGTCGACCATGGGACAAATA
>JBAPRR010000184.1:0-4451 GCA_049281195.1 Acidimicrobiales bacterium | reverse complement strand
GTCGGACGCCATCACCGCGGCGGCGCCGCGGTAGAAGGCGAAGGGGACTCCATCATTCGACCAATACGCACCGGCACCAGGTCGGGAACCCGCCTTGCATTCTGCTCCTGCAAGATTGCGATGGGGTCACGGCCCGGACGAGGTGACCAAGTCGCGTGGTCACGACGCGCCACCGCTTGACGAAGATCCTTGCCGCTCACCGTTCTAACCCGGCCTGATGGCTCACCACCGACTCGCTCTCCAACCATCTCGCAGTTAGGGGATGGACTGTGAGGGACAGGCAGCTGAAAAGCTCCCCACCTCGCTGTCGGCGTCCCAGCCCTCTCCATTGTGGGCCTGCCACTCGGAAAGCGTCAACCAGTCGTTCGACGGGAGGGCAAAATTTCCGTTGACGGTGTGAGACGCGGTCGTCAGGTCCATGTAGTCGTTGCAATTGACGGTGTTGGTCCCCCCACTGGGGAGCTTGTCCACCTCGAAAAGGGCGTTGTATTGGTCGGTCGAGCCCATGCCTTCGATGATGTCGTGCCAGAGCTGGACATTCGCCCATTTTCCGCCCAGATCCACCACCGGCATGCCGCCCGATCGGTCGAGGTAGTACTGACTCTCGTTCTGGAAGGTGTTGTCATGGACGTAGACGTCCTTGATCTTTGCGTTCGAGCCGAACGCGTCGATGTACATGGCATAGGGATCATGACCAGCGACGGTCGATGAGCCTCCTACTCCTGGTGGGTTGGTTCCGGTGCTCGGATCCGAGGCAGACGTGCCGGGATCGTCGTGCACCGTGTTGTACGAGACAAGGAGGTGATCGGTCTCCTTCCCGGCCGTCTCGACGTCGAGGTTGATTCCCTGGTCGGCATTCCAAACCGTGTTGGAATTGAACCAGATGTACGACCCGCCGTCGTCGTAAAGCCCCGCCGCGTTTTCGGGCCGTGCCACACATGCGGTTCCATTCCACCTGCCATATGCGGCGTTCGACCAGGTGTCGACGTTGTAAACGGTATTGCCCACGATGTCTCCGTGGTTAGCCTGAGACGAGCCGGTTTCCCACCCGATGGTGTCGAGCCCGATGTTGTCCACATCGTCTATGACGTTGTCCGCTGCCAAAAAGTCTTCGAGATCACCGTTGAATGTGACGGTTTCACTCTGGCCAGTTCGTGTTCCAGAGACCGTGTTGTCTTCCACCACGACATGTTGAAGCGGTTGGGAAGTTTTGCTGCCTGCAGCAATGACGGCGATTCCGTATGCATCCACATTGTCGTTCCCGCAAAAAATCTTCGAATCGTACGTGGAGTCGGCCTTGTTCGTGATGTCGGTAACCGTATTGTCAAGTATGTAGATGTCGCTACAAGACCCGCCGTTTATGAAGCAGGCCGATAGATGGGGATAGGTCCCCTGGTCGGTGTTGGTGGTGTCGCTCCTGGCGGTCACGTAAATTCCGGCAGGCACATGGGCGGTGCCGTCGAATGTGTAGTTTTCGATAGTGAGTCCGTAGATCTCGACACTGCGGGAGTCAACGATGCTGATGCCCCCTGAGTCTTGCCAATATTGGTTTGGATCGGTGTCAGCAGCCTGGACGGTGCCAAGGTCGAGCGTCGCCGAGCCACTCGGAGCCGGCGCGATCTCGAGGAGAGGAGTCGACGACTTGCTCCAGACATGAATCGGCGATGTGAACGTGCCGGACAGGCAGACGACCGTCGTCTCTGTGATCGAGTTTTCGTTCGTCCCGATCCACGAGTTCACCGTGGCCGACGTGGCACCTGACGATGATGAAAACGTCGTCGTGCAAGTTGAGGGAGCCTGCACCGGTGACCCGGTTGGAGTCGCCGCATTCGGAATGAGTCCGTCCCCATCCGATGGAGCCTGGTTCGCCGGCTCGATTGGAAACTCGCTTGCATTGACCGGAGGCTGGGGCTGACTAATGGGCATCTGAGACACGAGACCGGCAGATATGCGAGATCCGAAGCTCGAACCCGTGCCATTGACGAGCGCCGCCGTCACCACCAGGACGGCGAAGAGACTGGCTGAGCACTGTCGTAGTGTCGGCACCGCCACGGTGCTGCAACGAAGGTGATGCAAGACCGATGACCTCCTACGTGAGCGTACACCCGCCGATTTAGCGGCTGAACTGGGCTTTCGCTCGGGCTGGATGCAACCCTCATGGGTACCCGGCGCTACGCAGGGTAAGGCTCCAATGATCGTTCACGCCTCCCCGCAGGACGTCCACAAGTTGGTCCCGGAGGTTACGCAGATGGGCGCCGTGAGCGCTAGCCCCGGTGAAGGTGGTCGCGGAAGGCGGAGGTCGTGTCCTTCCTACGACTCGACCCACAACACCGACGAACCGATAATTGTCGTGCGCAGGTGCTTCGTCGAGAAGAGGCCTTTCCGGCGAATAGTGACTGCCAAGGGGTGACATCGAATCGCCTGGGCACTAAAGTGTTGTTGGCCCTGGCAACCTGTTTGACCGCCAGGGTGTGCAGTGGGAGGAGGTGGTTCCGCCGGGCCAGATGAGTTTTCTCAGCCCAGGAGGCAGGCCGCGAGGGATTTGTCCAGCAATGGATAGGCCTCGGGTGTAAAGGCAACGGCTTGAAGTCCTGAAGCGTCTGCAACGGATACGCGATCCCGGAAGAATCGCCGAGTCGCCACTCCCTTGAGTGTTTGCCTGCTTGGGCAACAACATAGGAAAAACGCCCGCTTCCCGCAGCCGTGGGACGGGCGTTTTCGCGTTACTCGAACTACTACGAGCCTCTAACCGGGGAAGCCATTCTGCATCCCGAGCTGTTCGGTGCAGCCCGCTCCTCGTCGCCTCGTCGATTATCGGGGCGACGTGGCGTCAGGCGATCCCGAACAAGTCAGCTCCGTTACGCCAGAAGAACTTTTCCTTGGTGTCGTCGTCGAATCCGTCGAGCTCTGCACTGAACCGCTCGAATGGACGTCGCCCACCCTCCGGGTGTGGGTAGTCGGTTGAGAACATGAACAGATCAGGACCGCATTGGTCGATCAACCACGCCGTCCTCGAACGAAAATGGCGTGAAGCGCACACGATCTCTTAGGTATTCCGATGGCAACATCGGCAACGACTTCAGGTCAGGCTCCGACCGGGAGAAAGACCGGAAGGCGTGGTCCACATTGCGCAACATTCCTGGCACCCACGAGGCTCCCAGTTCGATGGCGGCACCGTGCAGGCCCGGGCGGCGCTCGAAGACACCGTCGAGGGCCAGGCAGGCGAGAAAGCGTTCGGGTGAATGATGCAGCACGGGAAAGTCCTTGGCCCGCAGATTCTCGCCGCCGCCGAGCCAGTCCTTAGGTAGCGGACGGCCGTTGTTGTGGAATGCCTTCGGAAGAAGTTTGCCTCCTCCGACGTGGAGAATGAATGGCACTCCGGCCTCGGCCAGACGCGCCCATACGGGTTCGACGTCGACGTGGGCCGGCGAAAAGTCTCCGGGAGCGTCGGAAGGGATCCACATGGCGGTGACGCCCGCTGCAACCGCCTCCTGCAATGCGTCGGCCGCCTGAGCAGGGTCGCGCAGAGGCAAGAAGCCCACTGCGTTCAGACGCGGGTCGTGGTGGCAGAAGTCGACCATCGCGCGGTTGAGTGCGCGCGTTCCCCCATAGAGCAGCTCGAAGTCGCCGCCCGTGAACTGCGAAAGAGAAAAGGTGGGGAACACGAGCTGCGCCGCGATGCCCAGAGCGTCGAGCACCCGGGCACGAACGTCTGCATCGAGGGCGCCGGGCGCCATCCACCCTTTCGGACCGGTGAGCACGTCGGCGGTGACATCGTGATCGCGCTGCTTCTCCCACAAGGCCGGCAGCGACGACATGAGCTTGGAAGCACCCGCTCCCGCCTTATCGAAACCGAGCGGACGCAGTCGATCGCGAACCTGGGGATCGGCGTAAGTCGGGAGCCATTCGTCGACCTCCATCAAGTGGCTATCGGCGTCGAACACGGCGGACGTGCGCATGACTCCCCCTTGCATGGCAGGACCCTGTCAATTGTATTCGGAGGCAGCAGGCCGCGCAGAATTTTCGTGCCCACGTAGACGTGAAGGTTCTGCGCCTCCTGGGTCGCGTTGTAGTCAGTGGAAGGTCTTCAACGGCTAGGCAATAGGAATTGAGTCGTCAGATCGTCCCTACTTGAAGAGTTCAGCTGGTTCACGAACGGAGAGTCCGGAAACTCAACGCGATGGTGCGTCGCAGACCGAGTTCTGCCTCCACATCTGAGTTGGTGGACCAGCCCACTTGAATGTGGCACAAAGAGGGCTTGAGAGCTCGTCGTCGCCTCACAGTCCCGAATCGAGAGTCCACAGTACTGATCACCTTGGCCATGGCCCAGTTCATGGTCGTACTCGAAGGCGCCAGGGATTTGTAAACGGCGCACCATCAGGAACCATGTACCCAGATCAGGGGCACGGTCCGCTTCGCCCACTCTTCCGGTGGGCAGGTAGCATTCGCCC
>JBAPRR010000183.1:0-33905 GCA_049281195.1 Acidimicrobiales bacterium | reverse complement strand
GACCCAGGCGTCGGTGGTGCCGACGATCAGGCAACCGAAGGCCCCTCCCGCCTGCCAGTAGGAACCACTGGATGAGCCGGCAATAAGAAGCGCTCCTGCGATCATCACAAGAGCGGTGGATCCTTCTGTGCCGATGACACGGGTGGTGATCTCGTGGAGCCCTCTCTCGCGTAGCGCCTTTAATCCCCTCATGAGGATGGCGTTGGTGGCCATCCACCCGATCGACCCGATCAGCAGCCATTCGACTCCCAGTGCTGTCCTGCTCTGATGGGGGATCAGGCCGGCCAGGCCGAGCAGCACCGGTTCGACCAGGACGATCAGAGCTTCTCCAGCCCGCCCCGATGTGCCGGCCGTGTCCAGAATGGTCTTCAGGTTGATGGAGAGCGCCACGAAGACGAGACCGGTCAGCGCGGAGAAGCCTGCGACCTCCGCGCTAAAGAATTCCGACCATTCGAGGATCGCCACGTCTACATCGTAAGTTCCCGAGTGTGCACCGAGCTAAAGGCTGAGCTATTGCCCCCACAGGGGATGGCCGAGCATTTCGAACAACTGCCGGTTCCGGGGTTCGAAATGCTCTTTCAATCTGCTGATGAGCTCTAAAGGGATTTCCGAGCGTGGTGCGGAATTGAGTGACGGAATAGGTGCGGATAGCGGGTCGAGTCCGAGCCAGCTGGTCAATGTCAACCTTCTATCTTGGTCGCTGAATAGCCGCTCACTCTCGAGCACGAGCATCCGGTCCCGATCCACGCAACTGAACCACCGTGCCAACTGGGTTGCGTAGTCGCCTCGTGCCACATAGGAGAACTTGTGGTGCGCGTAGCTGTAACGGCCGGCACGGAAGGCTTCGTCCTCTCGCGCCAGGCGCTCGCGTTCGAGCGCGAACGCCGTGACGATCTCTTCTGTTTCCGCCCCGTTTTTCCGAGACAGCCAGTAGTGCGACAGCGCTCTTTCGACGGGATCGCGCAGCAGTACCACGAACTTCGTCGAGCTCGGAAGATCCTTTGCCACGTATTTAGGAGAAACCGGGTTGTACAGCATTTGCGGGGTGGACTCGCAGCTCCGTCGCCGGCCCGAGACAATCGGGAACTGACTTCTGTACCAACGTTCACCGCGGTCGTAATTTGATCCGTCGAAGTAGTGGAGCTCCTTCTGGGAAGCGGGTGCCACATCGGGGTGTTGCGTGATCCAGTTGTAGAGCGAGGTGGTGCCGCTTCGTTGCGCTCCGATGATGATGAATGAGGGAAGGGGACGCAACGCCGCTGTCTTCGTTCGCCATTGCCGGCGTGCGCTTCTGGTTAGCGAAAAGCCTGTTTTGCGAAGTGCGGCGACCGCGTTTGTCCGCGTCGTATGCGTTACGGCGCGAGCTTCCATGCGGCAACTGTACTAACTCGCATTTCTTTAAGAATTTGTGAGAAAAATTGATTAAGTGGGTCTGAATGTCTCCTGGGAATATACAGTAAAACGCTTGATTCGGGCATAAAGCTCTGGGATATTGCTGTGGATGTTTTGTTCTTGCAGGGAATTCGCACTCGAAGATGGGAGATTTCTGAGAAACGTCCTATGAGGAATCGATCGTCACTCCGAAGGCGATTGACTCCCCGGGAGAACGTCGCGCGGAGTGGGAGACCCCATCGACCAGCCCTGCGATCCGCTCGGGGCGGACCTCTGGGTGTGCCCGTCGGTGACGAGTCGTTCGGCTACTTCCCGCGAAACCGTGCTTGTCACCCCGCACATTGTGCACGTGGTTCGGTACTTGGTCCCGATGGGAATGATCGGTATGAAGAAGACACTTATGAAAGTCCTCACCCTGTTGACGACCTGCGCAGCCGGAGTGCGGCACTGTGAGCACAGGGCGAGCACCGTGCCGAGCCGCAGGCCTTTGCGTTTGATTCCGAATATGAAGATCAATTTCGGACTCCCTCGTTGCTGTTCTACTCGGCCAACATCCAACCACGTTCGATGGCTTTGCGACCCAGTTGTGACAAGGCGGGCCGGATCCCGACGGCCCATTTGAGCCGTACCAGCTGGGCCGCTCCCGAGGCTGTCACGGACAACGGAAATGCGACCGCCGGTCCGAATGGCCCGAGCGTCAATGCGACGGTGGCGAGACCGGCCACAACGGAAAGCGAACCGGCGAGGACCCCTTCGAGGAACTGTCTCGAAGAAGCCTCTCCTTCACTCAAGTGAGTGGCGACCGCCAGGACCACTGTCAGCACCGGGAACGCGGTAAGTAACCCGGAAGCTCGTGGTCCGAGCGTGGAGGCCATGGTGGTGATGGCCACACTGAACGCGGTGCCGGCCAGGACTCTCGCGGCAAGATCCCCTCTGCGCTTGAGCGCGGGGGTCGTAGAAGGGCGTTCTCCCTGCGGCCAGACCGCAAGCGCCGCGATGATGGACGCCCCGCCCAACAGCGTGGCCCACAGGATGGCGAGGACCAGCGGATATAGCAGCAGGCAGGACGCGGCGAAGGCCGTCGTGGAAGCGGCGAGTGACCTGGCCGGCCCGAACCGCCGGGCCGTCCAGACGTAGACCAGGCACCACACCGATTGCGCGACAGCACCGTCCAGGGAGGCCCCGGCGGCCCGGCCGGCGAATCCCGGGCCCTCCGAGATGCAGATGAGGCCGAGGATGGGAAGGCTCGTGAGGGGCAGGCCGACGATGCGCCCGCCAACGCTCTGGCCGAATCGGCGCTGGATCGCGGTCGCCCCGAGGATCAGCACAGGCGCCGAGATCAGACGAAGAGTGAGGAGAAGCACTCATTTAGTATCGAAGAACTTGAACCTACTTTGGCTCGGAATAATCGGCACATGTGCCGCTATGACCACGGTTATCGAGGCAAACGTGCAGCATCGGCTACAGATCTACGGTGCGGGGAGTCGCGCGGTAATGGCCGGGGAGTGCCCGGAGCTGACGGGCCGGGGCGGGGATCGGGGAGCACGTTGTCGACGGCTCCTACAACGTGGCCTCGGTTAACCTATTGGGGCGGACCGACATCTCATCGAGGAGATATCGGTAGGGGGAAAATGGCAATAGCCGGAGTCGATGAGGCCACCGGATCGGGTGGCAACTCTTTTGCGGGACGCGATCGCTCTTGCTCTGACTGGAGTCGGGGGCCTGGGTCGCCTGTATATGGACGATTCATGTCGCGGCATTAGAGGCGGCAGCAGCACGCAGTGCTTGAACGCTGACCGATCGAATCGGAGAAAGTAAGGATGACCCAGACCATTTGGCTCTATTGGGAGGACCAGAGTTGGGCCAAGCGGAGACCTCCGTATCTCGATCTTTGCCTTGAGACCATTCGTAAGCATTCGTGTTCTTTGAAGCTCGAGATTGTGAATCGGGAAAGCGCCTTGGAGCTACTGCCCGATCTCGATGAATCCGTTTGGAATGCTTTGCCAAGTGTGGTGTTTCGAGCCGACTATGTGAGAACGCGGCTCCTGCGCACATACGGAGGGATGTGGATAGACATCGATTCCATTGTCATGGCTCCTTTAACACGGATGTTGGACATGCTGGGCGAACACGAATTCGTCGGTTGGGGTGAAGAGCAGGCCAAGTTCACGAACGGCATGTTCGTATCCCGGCCCGGTTCTGAGTTCGTGTGCCGGTGGATCGAGAACCAGGACAAGGCAGTGGCCGAGGCGGACGACCTTTCGAAATTGCCCTACCACGCCTTCGGTCGAATGGCCACAGAACCCGTCGCTGAAGTGGTTCCTTACCATCGCCTTCCGAAGTCGATGTTCGCTCCGGTCTCCTGGTACGAGTGGAGGAGATTCATCTCCAAGGTTGACTCACCGGCCGACGTGCTGAGCGCGGAAACCGTTGCGATCATGCTGTGGAACGGACGGATGAATCAATATCTTTGGAGGCTCGAGGCCGACCAGGTACTGAGTAGCGACATGCTCGTTTCCCGCCTGTTGCGCATCGCTCTGGGCAAATCGGAGATGAACCAGGAATGCCGGGGGTTGGCCCGGCTCCACTTTCTGTCGAACGTCCGCTTCTCGCCGATGATGAGATTGGGTGAAAGTGCCCTACGGAACACATTCAACCTCGTTCCATATTGATCTTCCTCAGATAACGCAGCGAATCGTCGAATAGCTAGGGAAAAGAGCGGTACAATTCCCTCGTGGCCGCGGAATCCATGGCGAAGGTGCGGATGGACTCCGTCGATCGCGAGATCGTTTCGGCATTGCTCGACGATGGCCGGCTGACATACCAGGAGCTCGCGCGCCTGGTACACCTGAGCGCCAACAGCGTGGCCGACCGGGTTCGGAGACTGAACAGGTCCGGGCTGATCAGCGGCTACCACGCGAAACTCGATCTGGGGTCGCTCGGTAGGAGCCTGATCGCGCTGTCCGACACCAAGCTGCATCCCGATGTCGATCGGCTGAAGTTCGAAGACGATCTCAGAACTGTTCCGCAGGTCCTCGCGGCCACACATACGACCGGTGAGTACGACTACCTGATCAGGGTGGCTTGCTCAGGTACCGCCGATCTGGAGGACGTCGTGGACCGCCTCCGTGCCATCGGCGTGCGCGAGATCCACAGCCGTATCGTGCTGAGCGAGATCGACTTGGGACCTTCCCGACTGCTCGAGGACTGACATCACACCGGCGATCCGGCTACGTCCTGCGCTTCGGGATCCAGTCACCGTGCGCCAGGAGCAACTCGTCGACCAGGGCCGTGATCTGGTCCAGATCGAGCTCGGCTGCAGTGTGCGGGTCGAGCATCGCGGCGTGGTAGATGTGGTCGACACGACCGGTCAGTGCCGCTTCGACCGTCAGCTCATGGACATTCACATTCGTTCTTATGAGTGCGGCTATCTGCGGGGGAAGAGCACCGATCCTCGTCGGCTGGACGCCGTTTCCGTCTACGAGACAGGGGACCTCGACCGTGCATCCCGCGGGAAGGTCCTCGATCAGACCATCGTTGGCCACGTTGCCGTAAATGACTCGAGGCTTTCCTGTTTCGATGCAACGGATGATGGTCGATGCGTATTCGAAGCTCCGGTGCACCTCGATCGGACCATCGCGCTCGAGCCGTGCTCTCTCCTCGTCCCAGCTGGCGATCTGCGCCACGCAGCGCCGGGGGTATTCGTCGAGGGGGATATTGAAGCGATTGATCAGATCGGAGCGTTCGCTCTTGATGAACCACGGTACGTACTCGGCGAAGTGCTCACTCGACTCGGTCACGAAGTAACCGAGTCGGCGCAACATCTCGTAGCGCACCCGGTTCTCGTCCGGTATGTCCCCAGATTCGGCGAGCGCCTGCAACCGGGGGTACAGGTCTTCCCCCTCCCGCTCGAACTTGAGATAGAAGGCCATGTGGTTGATCCCCGCGGCCAGATAGTCGATCTCGCGGTAGGGAATACCCAAGTCGACGGAGAGCTCGAAGGCGGTGCCCTGCACACTGTGACAGAGCCCCACTGTGCGGATCCTGCTCGTCCGGTTGACGGCCCGGCAGTTCATGGCCATGGGGTTGGTGTAGTTGAGGAACCACACGTCGGGACAGAGCTCTTCCATGTCCGCGCACATCGACAGCAATACCGGGATCGTGCGCAGACCGCGCATGATGCCGCCGATCCCGACCGTGTCTCCGATCGTCTGGCGGAGCCCGAAGCGCTTGGGCACCTCGAAATCCGTGACCGTGCACGGTTCGTATCCCCCGACCTGGATCATGTTGATCGCATAGTCGGCGCCGTCGAGTGCTTCGCGCCGGTCGGTGGTCGCGGTGACGGTCGCCGGAGCCTTGAGCGCCTCGCAAACCCGACGGGCCACCAGCTCCGAGGTGCTCAGCCGCCCGGCGTCGATGTCGTGCAACACGATCTCGGAATCGGCCAGCTCTTCATGGCCGAGGATGTCGCCGAGCAGGTTGCGGGCGAAGACGGTGCTGCCGGCACCGAGGAATACCGTCTTGGGCACCGACGGACGTTACAGCTCGGAGTTTCCCGGTGGGGTGTACTTCATTTGACGAATGGGACGCCTTCTGCGAACAGGGCCGGAACTCCCCCGGTGTGCCAGAACACCACGGGGCCGTCAAAAGTCTCCCGGCACACTGCATCGAGGGCCTTCGCCGAGTACACCGGGTCCACAATGATGCCCTCGGTCCTCGCCAACAGCCGCGTGGCCAGATCGGCACTCTCGCTCGGGATGCCATAGCCGTCTCCCAAATAGGCATCGAGCACGATCGGCTCAAAGTCGAGATCGAGATCCAGCAGGCCCGCTGTCTCATGTGCGAGGCGGCGCACCTCGTCAGCGAGAGACCCGGTTATCTTGGCCACGTCGATGCCGACGACGCGCGTCGAAGCTCCGACGAGCCGTTGACCGACCTCGAGACCGGCTTGTGTTCCGGCCGACGAAGAGGCGTGGACGATCGTGGCGGTACGCAACCCTGCCTGCAGCAGTTGATCGTGCAACTCGGTGAAGGCAGCAGCAAAGGACAGGGCTCCCATCGGCACGCTTCCTCCCACCGGAATCACAAATGGCCGGCGCCCGGCGTCCGAAACACTTTTACCGAGATCGTCTGCGGCTCGGTTGAGGGTGACCCAGTCGGTTGTGTCGACGAAATTCAGGTGTGCGCCGAAGAGGTCATCAAGAATGAGATTGCCCGTCAACTCCGAGGGGGGAGGGCCGCCGAGCACCAGCTCGCAGGTCATGCCGAGCATCGCCGCTGTTGCCGCCACTGTTCGCGCGTGGTTCGACTGGGCGGCGCCCACGCTCACCATGGTGTCCGCTCCCGCTTGCCGCGCTTGCGCACCCAGCAACTCGAGCTTGCGGATCTTGTTCCCGCCCAGTGCGACGCCGGTGAGGTCATCGCGTTTGATCCAAACTTCTCGCCCCACCGCTTCGGAGAAGCGGGGTAGGTGATGAAACGGAGTTGGAAGAAGGGCCAGGACCGCGCGTCCGTCCATGAAGGTCCGAAGCTTCGTCTCGCCGAGCGTTGAGCCGGGGATGATCGGGGGTGTCGCGCTCACGTGCCTCCCTCGGGCAGACCTAGTGTTGTAGACTGTCGACGATCGCTCAAACTGTCAAACTCTTCCGGGCCCTGCCGCAGTGGAGTCTCCTCGCAGGCCGGTTTCCCACCCTGAGCTGGCGCAAGCCGGCCACACAACATCGCGAACGCACCCATGAACAATTTAAAGGCGAGTCGAACACAAATGAAGGGGGAGCATCTTGGCGACGGTACTGATCACAGGCGCCTCATCGGGAATCGGCGCCGCCACGGCGAAAGTGGCTGCGTCTCGTGGGTACTCGGTGGCGTTGCTCGGTCGGCGACTGAGCGCACTTGAGTCCGTCTGTTCCGATCTCGCGCCCGTTTCAGGTGGAACACACCGGTGCGTCGTGTGCGACGTCACAGACGTGGTATCCGCTCAGTCCGCGATTGATTTCGTGTGCGCGGAGATGGACGTCCCGGAAGCCCTCGTGACTTCTGCCGGCGTCGTGTACCCGGCCTCGTTGGCGCAGACCACCCCCGACATCTGGAACGAAACCATCGCGGTCAACCTGACCGGGAGCTTTCTGATCGCGCAAGCCGCCGCCGGTTCGATGATCGATGCAGACAAGCCCGGGTCAATCGTTTTCATCGGTTCGGAGCAGTCACTCATCGGGGTTCCCAACTACTGCGCATACGCGGCTACGAAGGCCGCTTTGGTGGGGCTCTGCAGAGCACTTGCGGCCGAGCTCGCACCTACGATCCGCGTCAACTTGTTGTGCCCCGGTCCAGTCGATACGCCGATGCTCGAGGCCGAGTTCGAGTTGTCGGGGGACTCGGACAAAGCAAGAGCAGACGAGGTGCGTCGGGTTCCGCTCGGACGTATCGCCTCAGCCGAAGAGACCGCGCTGGCTGCATTGTGGCTGCTCCTCGACGCCCCCTACGCCACGGCCACCGTACTGAGCCTCGACGGAGGTACCACCGGAGCGTTCTCAGCCTGTTAACAGAAAGACACTTGTCACATGTACCTCGCGGATGTAAGGTCCAGATTGTCGACAGTCTGCAACCCGCCAAGCTTCGAGGGAAGGTAACGAATGACGCGCGAAGTTGAAGGCATCGGAGGATCAAGCCGTATGGGGGACGGCTTCGGAGATCGAATGCTGGGGCGCCGGGGCTTCTTGCTCGGTGCCGCGGGAGCCGGTGCCGCGATCGGACTGGGAGGCATCCTCAGCAGCTGTTCCTCCTCGTCTGGTGCGGCCACGACCACCACCGGCGCGGGTGGGACGTCCTCAGGTGGAGTTCCGATGGCCGGGGTGACGGCACTGGCAGGAGGGACGCCGGTGAAGGGCGGGACCTTCACCATCGGATGCCTGACCCAGGGCAGTGAGGAAAACCTCTTCCCCGGTACGGCGATCCCGAACCCCGACTGCGTTCGCGACTACGCCCTTTACAACCTGCTCTTCTACCCCAACGCGGGTAATGAGCTGTACCCCCTCGTTCCCGGGCTCGCACTGTCCGCCGAGGCCAATTCAGCCGCCACCGTCTGGACCTTCAAACTCCGCGATGGTGTGACCTGGCATGACGGTAAGCCGTTCACGGCCACTGATGTTGCGTACAACATCACCCAGCTGTGGAGTAGCGCCAATGCCAACTATTCCTCCGCATTCCTCGTCGGTCTCGTCGACTTCGCCAACGTCAAGGTCATCGACGCGCTCACGCTGCAGATTCCACTGCTGGTCCCGAGTGCACAGTTCCCGTCGATCTTCGCCTGGTTCAACTTCGGCGTGCTTCAAGACGGTGCCACACCGACCAGCACCGCCAGGAACCCCACCGGGACCGGCCCGTTCGTCTATCAGTCCTTCACTCCCGGACAGCAGAGCGTTTTCGTCCGTAACCCGAATTACTGGGAAGAAGGAAAGCCGTACGTCGACCGGATGATCGTGGACTCGTCGTTCACGGACAACAACGCGATGTTGAACGCCATGCTGAGCGGACAGATCAACCTTCTGGTCAGTCCGGCGCTCGAGCAGGTTCGTCAGCAGATGACCTCCAAGCAGGTTCAGATCCTTCAGTCGGCGGCGGCATCGAACACGTATGCGTTCGGCATGCGCGTCGACGAAGGGCCGTTCGCTGATCCCAGGATCCGCCAAGCATTCAAGCTGCTCACCAACCGTCAGGAGCTTATTGACGGCGCACTGAGTGGTTTCGCTCACGTCGGCAACGACCTTCAAGGGCCGAATACGCAGTACTTCTCCTATGACCTGACTTCTGAGTACGACGTGGACAAGGCCAAATCGCTGTTCAAGGACGCCGGCGTGCTCGGGAACACTTTCGTGCTCCCCACGGCCAACGTGCTCCCCGGCATGATCGAGTCGTCAACGATCTGGCAGCAGCAGGCCAGCGCGGCCGGGGTGAACCTCAAGTTGAAGGTCATATCGCCCGGTGACTACTGGACCTCGGTCGGCGGAGCGTATGTACGGCCATTCTGCCTTCAGGTGGCCCAAGCTCTGGCGTCACTGACGGGCCAGTACAGGTCTCTTATCCAATACAACGCGCCGTATTGGGACACGCACTGGGGCGCACAGGCCAATGGGGGTAAGGCGGCCACCAATCTGCTGTTGTCAGCCGAGGCGGCCCAACAGCCTGCAACCGCACAACGTCTATGGGATCAGGCTCAAGAACAGCAGTTCAACGACGGTGGTTACGTGGTGTGGGGTTGGCTTCCCTACATCGACTTCGCTGCACAGAACATTCGAGGATTGGCCGCATCTTCGGCCTTCAACTTCAACAACTTCCGCTTCCAGGATGGCTGGATCGCCTCGTAGCGCCAGACAGTCTTCTGAGGCTGTTGAGTTCGGCTCGTGGTAACCAGCCCGCTCCGGTTGTCGCTCGATGTCGAGCAGGCCACCGGTCCGGCTCACGAGCCGGATTCCCCGAGGCGGCGGATGCTCGCACATCCCGCGGCGCTATTCGTCATCAAGCGTCTGGGGGCGGGTGTCATAACGCTTCTCATCGTCTCCATTCTGATCTTCCTGTGCACGAGTGTCATTCCGGGCAACGCCGCGGTGATCACTCTCGGCAAGAGCGCCACGCCCGCCTCTTTGAAGCAGCTCGAGGCAACGCTCGGTCTTAACCGTCCCCTGTACCTGCAGTACCTCAGTTGGCTCGGAGGGATCCTGCACGGAAGCTTCGGCGACTCGGCCGTCGCCCTGGCGCATCATCAGACGAACCCTTCCATCGCCAGCACGATAAAGAATCCGTTTTTCAACAGCCTCATCCTCGGTGTGATCACTGCGATCCTGCTGATCCCTCTGACACTGTTGCTCGGTGTGATTGCCGGAATTCGGGCCGACAAGATTGTCGATCACGCCATCTCACTGCCGTCGCTCGTCATCGCCGGGCTTCCGGAGTTCGTGACCGGATCACTCTTGATCTACATATTCTTCAGCGAATTGAACATCCTGCCGCCCGTATCGTTGGTTCCCCCGGGGTCCGACCCGCTGGCCAGCCCCAGGATCCTGGTTCTTCCGGTGCTCACACTGCTTGCCGTAGCGGTGGGCTCGGGAATCCGCCAGGTCAGGCTCGGAATGATCGAGGTGTTGCAGACAGACTTTGTGCAATTCGCCCGGCTGAACGGCGTCAGCGAACGGCGGGTCCTTATCCGTTACGGCATGCGCAACGCCATAGCCAACAGCATTCAAACCATCGCTCAGAATCTTCAATACCTCGTCGGCGGGATCATCGTCGTCGAAGCTGTCTTTGCCTATCCCGGGATCGGCACCTACCTGGTGACCGCGGTGCTGGCGAGAGACACGAACGAGGTGTTGGGAGCGTCGATCATCCTGGCGGCCCTCTACACGCTCATCAACATCGGTGCCGACCTGCTGGTGGTGTTCCTGGTGCCGAAGTTGCGGACTGACCTCGTATGACGGCCCTGTCCGCTCCTCCTCTTACGCCGGTGCCCCCGGTTTCCCCCGCTCCGCGGATGCACTCTCGCCGGTTTTTGGGTGGGATTCTCCGCACCAACGGCGGCCGCATCGGCCTCTTTCTCTTCATTCTGGCCGTGGCCATCGCGCTGTTCGGTCGCTACTTCGCCCCGTACAGCCCGACGGCAACGTTGGGGATCCCCGGTGCCGCACCCGGAGACGGTCACCTGCTCGGTCTGGATTTCATCGGCCGGGACGTTCTCAGTCGGGCGCTCTACGGTGGTCGCTCGACGCTGATACTCGCCGGACTGGCAACTCTCATCACATATGCCGTAGGCGGGACGATCGGTCTTCTTGCCGGATTCAGCAACACGTTGCTCGATCCGTTTCTGATGCGCGCCATGGATGTCCTCCTCACGGTTCCGGCGCTGCTGGTCATCCTGTTGCTGGTCACCGCCTTCGGTGGCGGTTCGGTCGTATTGGTCGTCGCTACATCTCTGGTCTTGCTGCCCGGAGTAGCGCGTATCGTTCGTTCGGCCACCATCGGCGTATGTACTCGCGGCTATGTCGAGGCGGCAATTGCCAGGGGTGACTCGACGAGGGCGATATTGCAGCGCGAAGTACTGCCGAATATCAGCGGCGTCGTCACCGCCGACCTCGGGTTGCGATTCAGTTGGGGGATCATCCTGATCGCCAGTGTCAACTTCCTCGGCCTCGGGATCCAACCGCCCACTCCTGACTGGGGTCTCATGGTCTCGGAGAACCGGGTGATTCTTTCGAGCAATCCCATGGCCATCGTGGCGCCGGCCATCCTGCTCGGGGTCCTGATCGTGGGTGTCAATCTGATGTCAGACGCCTATGTCAGACAACGCGATCGATCGCATGGACCACAGTGAGCGGACCGGCTGGTCAGCCCATCCTGGGCCTGCAGGGCGTCAAGGTGCGGGTCCAACGTGGGCCCACCATCATCGAAGGAGTCGACCTCGAGCTCCATCCCGGCGAGATCGTGTGCCTCGTCGGTGAGTCGGGATCGGGCAAGACGACAACGGCGTTGACCGTGTTCGGGAACAGCAGCTCCGGACTCGTCATGTCGGAGGGTCGCATCTGTATCGACGACCAGGTCATCGAAGGCGAAGCGGCGTTCAGACGGGTGCGGGGCCGCAAGGTCGCCTATGTCCCACAGAATCCGGCAACTTCGTTGAATCCTTCGATGCGAATCGTCGATGCGATCACCGAGACGGTCCGCCATAAAGAGGAGTCAGAGGTAGACAGGGTCGCTGCGGCCGGTCGCATGCTCGGCCGGGTTGGTCTTCCCGCGACGGTCGAGTTCGGGCTCCGCTTCCCCCACCAGCTTTCAGGTGGTCAACAGCAGCGAGTGTGTATCGCCATCGCCTTGGCCGCCGAACCGGAGGTCGTCGTGTTGGACGAGCCGACGACCGGTCTCGATGTCGTCACGCAGGACCGGATTCTCACCGAGCTACTGCGTCTCCGCGAGGAGGAGCACGTGGCCATGCTGTACATCACGCACGATCTCGCTGTCGCGGCCAAGGTCGCCGATCGTGTCGTCGTGATGTACGGGGGATTCGTGGTCGAAGAAGGTCCCGCTGAAGCGGTGCTCGGCCGGCCCTGGCACCCGTACACGCGCGGCCTGATGGCGGCCATCCCGGACCATCTGGCGGCACGCGACCTCGAGGTGATGACCGGTGGTCCCGTGGACATTGCGGACCGACCTTCGGGGTGCCCCTTCGCGCCGCGTTGTCCGCAGAAGGTCGACTCCTGTGACGAGGCCTTGCCGACGCTCGAGAAACTCTCTGATGTGCATCTCGTCAGATGTACCGAGTGGGACAGAACCCCGGCCATCGATTGGAGTGAACGGAGCGCCACCGCAGAGGCCCATGACGACAGTGCGGACTCGGTACTTCTCGACGTGGGTTCTTTGAATGCTGAACATCGATCGCGCCATGGCTCGGTCGTCGCTGCCGCCGGAATCTCCTTCCAGCTGAAAGAGGGCGCATGCCTGGCGCTGGTGGGGGAGTCGGGAAGCGGCAAGACCACCATCGCCAGGGTCATCGCGGGGTTGCACACCGATTGGAGCGGACAGCTTCGACTCAGGGGGGAGCAACTGGCCCCGAAGGCACGCAATCGGACGCGGGACCAAAGGCGGAGAATACAGATCGTCTTTCAGAGTCCTTCGGACGCCCTCAACCCGAAGCACAGCGTTGGTCAGGCGCTCATGTGGCCGGCGCGCACGTTGCGTGGAATGAGCAAGGCCGCGGCAGCCACTGAAGTTCAGTCCATGCTCGATGCGGTCCAGCTTCCGGCGCGCTACGCCGAGCGATACCCGAGAGAGTTGTCAGGTGGGCAATGCCAAAGGGTGGCAATCGCCCGAGCCCTGGCGGCTGACCCGGACGTCATCATCTGCGACGAGATCACCTCTGCTCTCGACGTCTCCGTCCAGGCGCGCATCCTGGAGCTGTTGGCAGAGCTGAGACGAGATCGTCGGGTGTCACTGCTCTTCATAACTCACGACCTCGGGGTGGTCTCCGCGGTGGCCGACGAGGTCCTGGTGCTGGACAAGGGCGTCATTTGTGAGACGGGCACCACAAACTCGATCCTCACCAGTCCGCAGACGCCGTATACACGGCAGCTACTGGCCGCGGCCCCCAGTCTTGTCGAGGCCATCAACAGCTGGAAAGCGGATACGAAACAGGCTGACGATGGTCACGAGATGCTCCCCGCCTCGAGCCCCGGCGCTGCGACGGCGCAAACTACCGGACCGTCTCTGTGAAGATAGAAGTCGTCGAGTGTTTCGACTACCTGCTCGGATACGTTCACGGGGAGTACGTGATGTCGGGCGGGCGCGCTGCCACCACACAAGTGGGGACATTGGTGTCCATCCGCACCGACGAAGGCGTGGAGGGATGGGGCGAGATCACCACCCTGGGTGCGACGTATCTGCCGGCCCACGCAGACGGGGTGCGAGCCGCCTTGCACTTGTTGGGTCCACACATCCTCGGGTGCGATCCGACCAACACGTCGGCACTGTGGCGCGTCATGGACTCCGCACTGCTCGACAATCCCTATGCCAAGAGCGCAATCGATATTGCGTGTTGGGACATCAAGGGGAAAGTGCTCGGGGAACCCATTGCAGTCCTCCTCGGTGGTGTCCAACAGGTTGACTTTCCGATTTACGAAGCAGTACCGCTCGGAGCTCCCGACGAGATGGCCGGATTTGTCGAGCGCCGAAGCTCGGCCGGAATCAACCGGTTCCAACTGAAGGTCGGAAATGAGCCGAGTCTCGACGTGGCTCGCACGAAGGCCGCAGTTACTGCCGCCCAGGACGACGCGATCGTAATTGCCGACGCCAACGGGGGATGGAGCCTCCTCGAGGCGCGTCAGGCCATTCGAGCCATGGCCGATCTACCGGTCTTGATCGAACAGCCGTGCCGGACGACTTCCGACTGTGCGCAGGTGGTGCGGCACAGCGCTTTGCCGCTCGTACTGGACGAGTCCGTCGTGTCGATTCCAGATGTCTTCGAGGCGAAGTATGCGGCCTGTGCCTCCTCTATCAACATCAAGCTGAGCCGGGTAGGCGGGATAACCAAGGCTGCACAGATGAGAGATGTGATGCAGAACCTGAACCTGTCGGTATCCGTCGAAGACATGTGGGGAGGTGACGTGATCACTGCGGCCGTAAGCCACCTGGCCGCTTCGACTCGTCCCGAGAGTCTTCTGATGACGTCGTTCTTCAATGATTGGACCGATGGCCATATCGCCGGCTACCAGCCCAGATCCGTGGGCGGCAGGGGTGCCGCGCCGAGTGGTCCCGGCCTTGGGATCGATGTTGACCCGTCCTCACTTCGGAGAGTCTTTTCGGTCTCGGACCGCACACTTACGTCCGCCGCGATCTCTTAGGGAGTCTGATGTCAGCCGAGCAGTTACCTGTCGACGTCGTTGTCGTCGGCGCCGGTCCGTCCGGAGCAATTGTCAGTTACATACTCGCTGACCGCGGGTTTTCCGTCGCCTGTCTGGAACAGGGGGGTTGGGTCAGTCCTTCTGACTATCCGGCCAACAACCGCGAGTGGGAGCTCCAGGTCCAGAACCAGTGGTCGCACGATCCGAATATCCGCCGGCTGGATGCGGACTATCCGCTCGATGTGTCGGACTCGGACATGCAGCCCGTGATGTACAACGCAGTGGGGGGCACCACCATCTTTTACGGCGGGCAATGGATTCGCATGCTTCCATCCGACTTCCGTGTGAGGTCGATGGACGGGGTCGCCTCAGACTGGCCCATCTCGTACGAGGATCTGCATCCGTACTACTCCGAGATGGAGCAATTCATCGGAGTGTCCGGCCTGTCGGGAGACACCTGTTACCCACCGGGGATCGAATACCCGTTCCCGCCGCATCCCCTGGGGAGAGTTGGTCTCAAGGCCGCGGCAGGAGCAAACGCACTGGGTTGGCACTGGTGGCCGGGCACCCACTCGATCGCGGTCTCCAACACCAAGCATCTGGCCCGTTGCGCACGGTGGGGAGTATGCGAATGGGGTTGCCCGGAAGGAGCCAAGGCCAGCGCGGACCTGGCGATCTGGCCCGATGCGTTGAAGGCCGGCGCCCAACTCGTGACCGGAGCGCGCGTCAGGAAGATCGAATCCAGAGGTGACGGGCGCGTAACCGGCGTCACCTGGATCGACACCGCCGGGGACGAACACTTTCAACCGGCGAACGCGGTAGTGGTGTGCTCCAACAGCATCGGTACGGCCAGGCTCCTTTTGTTGTCCGACTCACCGTCACATCCCGACGGGTTGGCCAATAGTTCAGGAATGGTGGGCCGACACCTGATGCTCCACCCGAACTCGACGGTGACCGGTTACTACGACGAGGATCTCGAAAGTCATTTGGGGCCGGCGGGTGCCCTCATCAATTGCATGGAGTTCTACGAGACCCGACCCGAGCACGACTTCCTCCGCGGAGTGAAGTTCATGGCTCTTCCAACGCCCGGGCCGTTGATGACAGTCGAATCCCATCGGCCACTCGGCTATGACGTCGTTTGGGGCGAGGAGTTCCTCGAAGTGGCCTCGCGTGCGCAGGGGGGACTGCTGTGGGCGGCGAATACGGACGACCTTCCAGACCCCTCCAATCGCGTAACACTCGATCCGGTCTTGAAGGATTCGAGCGGGATCCCTGCTCCGAAGATCGAGTACCGCATCTCGGAGAACACCAGACGGCAATTGCGATTCGCTTTGGAGCGGATGACAGAGCTCCACCACGCGGGAGGAGCGCATACGACCATCCCCGTGGAGTTGTGGATCGATCAACCGGGACACCTGATGGGCACTGCCCGGATGGGCGTTGATCCCGAGACGTCGGTCGTAGACGCATTTGGAAGAGCACACGACAGCCAGAACCTCTTCATCGCCGACGGGAGCCTGTTCGTTACGGCAGGTTCGGCAAATCCGACTGCAACGATCTGCGCGCTGGCGTTGCGGGTCGGGAGGCACATCGCAGAGACCGCACGAGACCAGGAGAGCGTGGCATGAGTGACTCCGACCGCCGCTCGGTGCCGACGCCGAGAAAGAGCTTGCCACGACCCCTTACCGCGGAAGAAGTCGAGTCCGCCAAGCAGTTGGCCGACTCGCTCTGTGCGGGGGATGCCCATACGGCGCCGCTGCCGAGTGAGTGCGCGGAGTTCGAAGCAATGCTCGGATTGGCTGTCGCCGCCCGGATCGATGTGTTCGAGGAAGTCACAAACGCTTTGCAGCGCGGTGCGAACTGTGCTGACGCGGGGGACTGGTTACGCGGGCTCAGCGACGAGGATCCGGCTTTGTTCATTCCGCTGTCGAACGTGCTGGCCGGTGCATATCTGATGGTTCCAGAGATCCAAGCTCATGTGGGATACCCGGGCCAGGGAAGACACCCGGCCGCACCCACACAGATCGCCGACGAACTGGGCGATGGCCTGCTCGACCCGGTTATCGATCGCGGACCCATCTACCGCGTCCCATGACGCTCGGTTCGCTCGACCATTCGAAAGGATCCAATTAGGTGCACGCCACCATTGTCGGTATAGACGTGTTCGGTTATTCGGTCGGCTACGCGCACGGCGAATATGTGATGTCCGGGGGGCGGGCGGCGTCGCGCCAGACCGGAACGCTCGTGCGGCTCACCAGTGACACTGGACATGTCGGATGGGGTGAGATCACCCCCCTCGGGGCGACCTACCTCCCGACGTTCACTGAAGATGTGAGAGCGGCGGTCGCGTTCATGGCACCGGATCTTCTGGGCGCTGACCCCACGAACATCTCCGCCATAAATAGGCTCATGGACTCTTTGATGATCGGCCAGAGTTATGCCAAGAGTCCCATTGACATCGCCTGTTGGGATCTGAAGGGCCAAATCCTGAATGTGCCCGTCTCGCTGTTGCTCGGCGGCTTACTCCAAGACTCGTATGCGATCTACGAGCCCGTCCCACTGCGTGACCCGGAGGACATGGGACGATACATCACCGAACGTCGAGCCCTCGGAGTTAATCGCTTCCAGCTGAAGGTCGGAAACGAACCTTCCATCGACATCGAAAGATGTGCCGCGTGCGTAGAGGCCGGAGACAGTGAGACCATCATTAGTGCCGATGCAAACGGCGGATGGAGCCTTGCTCAAGCTCGGGTGGTGGTACGGGGCATTCGTGATCTACCGATCTTTTTGGAGCAGCCCTGTCGAACGACCGAGGATTGCGTGCTCGCCACCAGGCACTGCGACCTTCCGCTGATTCTGGACGAGTCAATCGTGCGCCTGGAGGATCTGTTCTTGGCTAAGAACGTGGCCGGAGCGGTGGCGATAAACGTCAAGATCAGCCGCGTCGGTGGATTGACTAAGGCGGCGTTGTTCCGGGACACCATGCAGGAGCTGAATCTCGATCTGGGAATAGAGGATATGTGGGGTGGCGATGTGATCTCGGCCGCCGTGTCGCATATTGCAGCGAGTACGCGTCCGGAAAGTCTCCTTTTGACACCGCTGTTGAACGAGCTCACGTCGGATGGATTCATCGCCGGGCATACGCCCCGCATGGTCGACGGTCGAGGTTCGGCACCAACCGCTCCCGGGCTCGGGATCGTGGTGGATACGACCACGCTCGGCGAGCCGCTTCTTTCTCTCCGTCTGGGCGGGTGAGCGCGAAATGGGAGAAATCTTCAGCGCCCAGCTTGTGGCCGGATCAGCTGACGCTATTTCCGTCGTCGCGGTGCGCTGCTGTCGGCCGTCACACCAATTGCCACGTGAATGTGCGTGGCCAGTTCCTTCTGTATTGACCGAAGGTCACCGTTGATGATCTTTTCCAGCAGGACTGCGTGAGCGTGGTGCGTCGCCATCGGATCGTCATAGGCCCGGTAATCGGCGGCCAAAAAGAGGCGGAGTTGGTTCTCCCAACCCCGCCACAGGTTGGTGAGCGCCTCGTTGTTCGCCGATTCGTAAATCGTCCGGTGGAAGGCGAGGTGGGCGGCGATGCTTTGTTGGATATTGCCGTTGTGGGCGGTGGCGTCGAGTTGTTCGATGATCGACCGCAGATAGGGGAGTTTCTCGTTGTGCAGGGTATTCCACCCTTGCCGTATCGCCCATGGCTCGAGAACGACGCGGAGTCTGGCGATATCGGCGATAGAGCTTTCGCTGATTTCGGCGACGAAGGCTCCGACGAAGGGAACCTTGACCACCAGGCCTTCTTCTTCGAGGCGACGAAAGGCCTCACGCAGCGGCGCCCGGCTGATCCCGAGCTCAGCCGCGATCTGTGTCTCACGCAGTTGATCCCCTGCAGGCAACGTTCCGTCGAGAATTGCCTCGCGCAGGGTGTCCGCAACAGTGTCAGGGGTCGTCCGCTGTTGAAGCTTCGCCAGAGCCATGAACCCACCTTCCAAACTCACCGCGACTGTTGCAACCTGCTTGATAACACGACAGCAGAAGTGCCGGGCGCTTTCGCGGATGCCCGCTGATGGACCACCTCACCGGGATTACGGTTAACTTGTGTACAGTCGACAAGACTACTAGCAGAGGAGTGTCAACGTGTCATCTGTCGAGGTGAGGTTGTCAGTCCCTCTGCGGATCACCGTCGCTCCGAGAGAGTTGTCTGACCTCGAATGGACCACCCTCGAAGCCGCCGCCAACTGTCTTATTCCCGCATCGAGTTCCAACCCGGCGGCAAGCGCCGCGCCGAACTATCGCGATTGGGTCAGACGTGCGCTCGCCGCGCGAGCCGAGCATTTTGAAGTATTCATCGAATGTCTGGCCAAGCTGGAAAGTGACGATACCGCCACCATGTGGCGCCGCCTCGAAGAACTGAACGACAACGAATCCGACAAATTCATCGTATTTTCGAGCGTGGTCGCAGGCGCTTACTTGATGGTTCCCGATGTGCGGGCGGGAATCGGCTACCCCGGCCAGGGAAAGTCGGCTCCCGGGACCACAGAGGCCGCCGATCAACTCGAAGACGGAATCCTCGACCCTGTCGTAGCCAGGGGTCCCATTTTCGTTAGCGCGGCAGGAGAGTAGGGCTGAATCGTGCGTTGGAGCCGAACGTTGACAGTGGTGGGCTGCCACACCGGGGGAGAGATCGGGGACGTAGTGACAGGTGGGCTCGGCAAGGTGCCGGGCGCATCCATGTTCGACAAGCGCCTCTACATGGAACAGCACCTGGACGAAATCCGCAGGCTGCTCTTGCTCCCGCCGCGAGGGTCGGTCATAAGGAGCGTGAACTTCGTGCTGCCCTCGTCGGTCCCCGAAGCCGACCTCGGCTATGTGATCGCGGAGACCACCGAATACCCCGTGATGTCGGGGAGCAACACCATCTGCACGGCAACGGTTCTTCTCGAGACCGGCATGGTGCCGATCGTCGAGCCCATCACCAATCTGGTTTTGGAGTCCCCGGCCGGACTGATCCCGCTGACATGCGAATGTCATGACGGCAAAGTCACAAGCGTCCGGTTTGTCAATCAGCCCGCGTTCGTTTACCACCTGGACCGCAAGATCGATATCCCGGGTTATGGACCGGTGCGGGTCGATGTGGCGTGGGGCGGCATGGCATACGTTCTCGTCGATGCCGCGGATCTGGGATTTTCGCTTGTTCCTGAAGAGGCGGCCGAGCTGTGCCGCGTCGGACAGGTGGTCAAGTCGGCGGCGGCAGAACAGCTCACCGCTGTTCACCCACTCGAACCTCGCTACGCCGGTATCACTCAAACGGAATTCACCGGCCCACTGAGGCGCGAGGAAGGGGTTCTGGCCTCGCGTAACACCGTGATCGTCTCTCCCGGTCGCGTGGATCGTTCTCCATGTGGCACCGGCACATCGGCGCGGCTGGCTGTCTTGTACGCGAAGGGGCAGATCGAACCAGGGGAGACCTTCGTGCACGAGTCGCTCATCGGGTCCCGCTACCACGGGCGTATCGAGAGTCTCACCTCGGTCGGCGATGTTCCCGCCATCGTGCCGAGTGTGGCCGGTTCGGCGCACATCACTTCGATAGCGCAGGTGGGGCTCGATCCATCGGACCCGTTCCCTGTTGGATACGAGCTTTCGGATGTCTGATTGACACCGGCGCAGACGCCTCCGCTTATAGGCGTGCTGGTACCGAAGGGATTAGCCGTTCCGGAGTTTCTGGATCTCACCGTGCAGTTGGATTCGTGCGGAATCGATGGTGTGTGGCTGGCGGAAGACTGTTTCACCGCTTCGGGGCCGGCAATGGCGGCAATGGTTCTCGATCGTACGAACGGACTCACTGTGGGTCTCGGCATCTTGCCGGCTGCAGCACGGAACGTCGCGTTCACCGCCATGGAGATCGCCACCCTCGCCAACGCGCACCCGGGGAGACTCATCGTCGGGATAGGACACGGGATGCCGGAATGGATGACCCAGGTGGGTGTGTGGCCCACCAAGCCTGTAGCCGCCCTCGGAGAGACGATCAGCGTTCTGCGACGACTTCTAGCGGGCGAGACCGTGAGCGTGAGCGGTCATCACGTGCATCTCGACGCGGTCAAGCTCGATCAACCGCCCTCGGTCGTTCCACCCGTCTTTGCCGGGGTTCGCCGCCCGGCTTCTTTGAAGGCATCCGGACGGGTGGCGCAAGGGACGATTCTGGCCGAACCGTGCACTCCCGAATACATCCGCGTGGCCCTGAGTCTGATCGGTGAGGGGCGAGACGCGTCATCGGAGCCTCATACCATCGTCTCCTACAACTGGTTCGCCCCGGCCGACCAAGCCTCCACCCAAGCGCTACGCCAGGCCATCGTGGCGCAGTTGGGTCCCGCCCTCGACGCTCAACTTCAGGGGACCGGGTTCGGAACTGAGATCCTCGAGTTGGCTCGGGAACAAAACGACGTTTCGGGGAGCTGGCTGCCCGAAGCATGGCTGGAGCGTCTGGCCATCTGGGGAGAACCCGAACGATCGGCTTCGCGTGTAGTCGAGTTGGCGATGTCGGGCGCCGATTGGTGCGTGCTCGCGCCTCCACCAGGAGTCCCGGTGAATGACGTACTCGTCGGGGTCGGAGCGCTCGTTAGGGCCCTCCGGGCCTGAGCCAGCCGGTTGCGACGCCGTCGGTAGCTATGTAGATTGTCGACAGTCGGAAGGAAAAAGGATGAATAACCTCCACGGCGTTCTCACTGCACTGGTCACACCTTTCACTGCCGGAGGTGAAGAGGTCGATGAGGCGAGTCTCCGCACCCTGGTCGAGTACAACGTCACGAGCAACGTTCACGGGCTGATCCCGGCCGGGTCCACCGGCGAGTTCGCGGCAATGTCCAACAAGGAACGGCGACAGGTCGTCGAAATTGTGGTCGACCAAACCGCCGGGCGCGTTCCGGTCATCGTGCAGACCGGCGCCATGACCACTCGGGAGGCAATAGCCCTTTCCCAGCATGCAGAGAAATCCGGTGCCGCCGCGGTAATGGTCGTCGCTCCGTACTACGAGCCGCTGACGGTTGCGGAGACGATGAACCACTTCCGTTCTATCGCCTCGTCGATCGATGTCGACGTGATGGTCTACAACCTCCCTGTCGCAACGGGTGTGAACCTGCTGCCCGAAGATGTAGCCGAACTGGCCATGGACGTTCCGAATATCAAGTACCTCAAAGATACGAGCGGAGATTACGCCCAGGCCGCCCGGCTTATTCACGAGTACTCAGACGTCCTCGGTGTCTTCATCGGTCACGACACCCTGTATTTCGCGGCGCTCGTGGAAGGCGCGGCAGGTGCAGTCAACGGCGGAGCGAACTTCATCGCCCCTGAACTGGTTGACGTTTACAACTCCATCAGGTCGGGCCATATCGCCGCCGCCAGGGACCTGTGGAACCGCGTGTTTCCGGTGGCAGAGTTTCTGATGTCCGGTGGTTACGTAACCGGAGTGAAGGGTGCCTTGAAGATCCTGGGCCGGCCCGTAGGGGACCCCCGTGCCCCGATGGAATCGCTCGAGGGCGAGCGTGAGGCCGAGCTTCGAAAGATCCTGGCGGCTTTCGAGACCGCAGCCGTCTGATCGTAGGAGTCAAAAAACTTGAAGCGCGTCACCCTGCCCGAGATCGGAAACGTTGTCGGAGGACAAAAACACAACGGCAGCGGGAGCGCCGAGATTACCGTCCTCAACCCCGCCACCGAAGAAGTGCTCGGAACTTTCGTCGAGTCGAGCAAGTTCGATGTCGATCAAGCCGTCGTAAACGCAAACGCAGCGTTTCCGGGGTGGTCGGCGCAAACACCGGGAGAGCGCGCGAACGCGGTCCGCAAGCTCGCGGACCTGGTCGAAGAGCACATCGACGAGCTCGCCACCCTCGAGGTTCTCGATGCCGGAAAACCCTGGGCGGCCAGTCGGGACAACGAATTGCCCGGAATCATCGACTCGCTTCGGTACTTCGGAGCCGCGTCTCGAGTCATGAGCTCGCAACCGGCGGGTGAATATGTCGAGGGCAACACGTCGTACCTCCGTCGCGAGCCCGTCGGAGTGGTGGCCGCGATCACGCCGTGGAACTTTCCTCTGTGGCAGGCGGTTTGGAAGATAGCTCCGGCAGTCGCCACCGGTAACACCATCGTGGTGAAGCCTGCGGAGAACACCCCGCTTTCGACATTGCGTTTCGTGGAGTTGGCGAACGAAGTGCTGCCGCCCGGCGTTGTGAACCTGGTGCAGGGACGGGGGGCCACAACGGGTGCGTCTCTGGTCGAGCACCCTGGTATCGATCTCATCTCCTTCACCGGCTCCACTCGGGCTGGACGCCTCATCGCGGCCGCGGCCGCGTCCGGTCCGAAGCGCCTGATCCTCGAGCTCGGCGGCAACTCGCCGGTGGTCGTGTTCAACGATGTCGACTTCGACCAGGCGATCTCCAACTTGAGCGGTAGCTCCCTGTACAACGGCGGTCAGGAGTGTATGGCCGCCACCAGATTGCTGGTGCAAAAAGAGATCAGGAAAGACTTCGTTACGGCCCTTGCCGACGGCATACAGAAGGGAGCCGTTATGGGGGATCCCTTTGATCCGGCCACGAACCTGGGGCCGCTTATCTCGCAGAGACAGAGGGATCGGGTTATCGGGCTGTTGGAGAGCCGTTCGCCGCAATCGGAAATCGTCCTCGGTGGGAAAGCGCCTGATCGTCCCGGTTACTTCTTCGAACCGACCATCGTTTCTGAGTTGTCTCAGGGAGACGAGCTCGTCCAGGAGGAGATCTTCGGCCCCGTCATCACGGTGCAGGAGTTCACCGACGAGGACAGCGCCCTGTCCATGGCGAACGATGTCGCATACGGCCTGGCCGGTTCGGTGTGGACCCGCGACATTGGTCGCGGGCTTCGAATGGTGAACGGGCTGCACTTCGGAAACGTATGGCTCAACAATCACCTTGCTCTTGGACCCGAGCTCCCCATCGGAGGTTTCCGCGGTTCGGGATACGGCAAGGAGGGTGGTCTGGCGGGAGTGGAGGAGTTCACCAGGGTCAAGCAGGTTGTGATCAACCTTGCCTGACCGGCGCCAAGCGTCCCACTTTGGAGGAGAGGCATGACCGTAACTATCCCGGAGTCACCGCCGGCCCAACTGTTCATCGATGGTTCCTTTTCACCTGCTCAAGATGGGGAAACCTTCGAGGTGGTGACGCCTTCGAACGGGCAACACCTGGTCGATGTGGCCTCGGCGTCGGAGTCAGACGTAAGGCGAGCCGTCGAAAGTGCCCGTGGCGCATTCGAGTCAGGCGTGTGGAGCCGGAAATCCCCGGCCGAGCGCAAGGAAATTCTTCTCGAGTTCGTAGGGCGGATCCAGGGGTCGATCGAAGAGCTCGCGGTGCTCGACTCTGCCGACGCCGGACGTCCGATAACCGAGACGCGGGGCTTCGACATCCCGGATGCCGCTCACACGATCGGATGGTATGCAGAGGCAACCGACAAGGTCTTCGGCAAGATCTCGCCGAGCGGTGAGGACAATCTCGGCCTTATCGTTCGCGAGCCGGTTGGTGTGGTGGGGGCCGTTCTTCCATGGAACTTTCCGGCCGGCGTGTTGGCCTGGAAGCTCGGACCAGCCCTGGCGGCGGGGAACAGCATCGTGGTCAAGCCCCCCGAGCTCGCGCCCCTGAGCACGCTACGGCTGGCACAGCTGGCGTTCGAAGCGGGTATCCCGCCCGGTGTCTTCAATGTCGTGCCCGGTCTCGGCCATATCGCCGGACGGGCATTGGGATTGAGCGGTGACGTCGATGCAGTGACGTTCACGGGCTCGACCGAGGTCGGCCGTGAGTTCCTCAGGTATGCAGCGGACAGCAATCTGAAGCGGGTCGTGCTCGAGCTCGGAGGCAAGAGCCCCCAGGTCGTCATGACCGATGTCAGGCCTGTCCTCGGTCAGGTCGCGGAAAATCTGGCCAACGCCATCTTCTTCGCCGCCGGACAGAACTGCACTGCCGGGTCCCGCATCATCATCTCCAACGAGATCCGCGACGAGTTCACCGATCTGCTCGCGCAGCAAGCCGAGTCCTATGTAGTGGGCGACTCCCTCGAGCCAGCTACGACACTCGGCCCGCTCATCGAGCCGTCGGCCGTCGATCGGGTGGAGCGTTACGTGGAGCAGGCCAAGACAGACGGCGCGCATGTCGTCGTAGGTGGTGCGAGAGCACTCAAAGACAGCGGCGGAAACTTCTTCCAGCCGACGGTGGTCACCGACGTTTCTCCGGCCAGTGCCCTGGCCCGCGACGAGATCTTCGGACCCGTCGTCGCCGTCCTCGGGTTCGATACCGAGGCTGAGGCCATCCGATTGGCGAATGACACCACTTACGGTCTTGCCGCCACCGTGTGGTCAAAAGATCTGGACACTGCACTACGCAGCGCCAAGGCGATCCGGGCTGGAACCGTTGCAGTCAACGGTTACAGCGAGGGTGACATCACCACGCCGTTCGGCGGTTATCGCCAGTCGGGCTTCGGAGGTCGTGACAACGGTCTCGAAGCCTTTGATCAGTACACCGAACTGAAGACGATTTGGATCTCACTGGGCTGATCTTCTTCATGCCTCCGGTAACCGGTGGCGGAGATTCGGGGCGGCGTCAGTTGAGCGGGAGGTGCTCACATGAGTGAACCGGTTGATGTTGTCGTCGTGGGGTCCGGGCCATCGGGAGCGGTGGTGTCTCACAAGCTCGCGACGAATGGGTTTTCCGTCACCTGCCTGGAGCAGGGCGACTGGGTGCAGCCCAGTGACTTTCCTGCCAACGATCCGGAGTGGGAGCTGCTGATTCAGCACCGTTGGGCTCACGACCCGAATGTGAGGAAGTTGCCGGCCGACTATCCCCTCGACGTCACAGAGTCCGAAATGTGGCCGGTGATGTTCAACGCCGTAGGTGGATCGAGCATCTACTTCGGTGCCGAGTGGCCTCGGTTGCTCCCGAGCGATTACCGCGTGAAGACCCTCGATGGGGTGTGCGATGACTGGCCGATCACGTATCGGGATGTCGAGCCGTTCAACCAACAGGTGGACAAGTTCCTCGGCGTATCCGGAGTCGATGGGGATACTGCCTATCCCTCCGGTCTGGAATATCCGCTTCCGCCGCTTCCGATCGGAAAGGCCGGCCGAAGGGCGGCAAAGGGTTTCAACGAACTTGGCTGGCATTGGTGGCCCGGTTCGAACGCCATTGCCTCGTTCCGTCACGGTGACCTCGAGCCGTGTGTGCGCTATGGAACCTGCGAATGGGGATGTCCGCAGGGTGCGAAGGCCTCATTCGACCGCGCCTACTGGCCGTCCGCGTTGCGTGCCGGCGCAACGTTGGTGACCGGCGCGCGCGTCAAGAGCATCGAGACGAATCCGCAAGGGTCCGCCACGGGGGTGGTGTGGGTCGACCGCCAAGGAGTCGAACGCCGGCAGCAGGCGAAGGCGGTCGTCCTGTGTGCCAACGGCATCGGCACCGCGAGGCTGTTGCTCATGTCGGCCAACAACTACCAGCCCGACGGACTGGCCAACTCGTCCGGCCTGGTCGGGAAGAACTTGATGCTCCACCCGAACTGCACGGTTACCGCGTACTACGACGAGAACCTCGAAAGTTGGAAAGGCCCCGCGGGTCAGCTCATCTATTCGATGCAGTTCTATGACTCCGACCCGTCGCGGGGGTTCCTTCGTGGCTGCAAGCTGCATGTGCTTCCCACCCCGGGGCCTCTGGCGTCCGTGGACGTTCGGCGCCCAAAGCCGTTCGACGCCCTATGGGGTCCCGCTTTTCACGACGCCGCCAGTTCGCATGCCAACGGGCTCCTGTGGGCGGCGAACGTGGAGGACCTGCCCAACGAAGCGAACTCGGTGACTCTGAGTGCAGCGCTGACGGACTCCGACGGGTTGCCTGCCCCGAAGATCAACTACCGGTTGAGTGACATGACCAGGGCGAGTCTTGCGTTCACTTTGGCGCGACTCGAGGAGGTGGCTCTCGCGGCCGGTGCTGTGGAGACGTTTCCGGTCCCTCTGTGGGTCGACCAACCGGGCCACCTTTTGGGTACCGCTCGCATGGGGGACGACCCGGGCTCCTCGGTGGTGGATTCGTGGGGCCGGAGCCACGACGTCGAGAATTTGTTCATCGCTGACGGCAGCATCTTCGTCACGAGTGGCTCCGCCAACCCCACCGCCACGATCGCGGCTCTGGCGCTTCGAGTTGCTACCGGGATTCTCGATGCAGCCGCAAGCCGCGGATAAGTACGAGGGACCAGCCGGAGGTCCGGAGAACCGTCTCTGTAAGCGGACCGTCGCTCACCCGTTACCGCTGCCGGCGACCTCTCTCCCGTAGCAACAGGCAACCACAGCATGCTGACCGCCATTTTCGGGGGAATCGGAGCCGCGCTCTGTTTTACGTGTTCCTCGATTTGCGCCTCGAGTTCGAGCCGCAAGATCGGTCCAGGTTCCACCCTTTCCTGGGTGATGTCACTCGGTCTCGTCATCATCATCGTGCCGGTGGCGGTATTCGGCAAAACACACGGTATGACGCTTCAAACCGGCGCGTATCTCGCTATTTCCGGAATCACCAATGTGGTCGGGCTGCGCATTCAATATGTGTGTTACCGCCGGGCCCCGGTGGGCATCGTTGCGGCCATAGCGTCGACAGAAGGGGTGATCGCAGCAGTCATCGCCACTGTCTTCGGGGAGCGGATGCCCGGGGCGACGATCTGGCTTCTGCTTCTCATCACCGCGGGGGTTGTTCTCGCCGCCGCGACAAGAGACGAGCCGGAGGAAGGAAGCGAATTCAGGGGCAAGATACGGCTCGATTCCATCGGCCTCCTCGCCGTGGTGGCACTGCTGTTCGGCGTGTGTCTCTTCACGACAGCAAAGGCCGGGAACAGCCTTTCGCTCGTCTGGGTGCTGGTTCCGGCAAGGATCTTCGGGACGCTCATGTTCACGGTCCCTCTTGTCGCCACGAAAAAGCTGGTGGTGACGCGCAACACATTCTGGCTGGGGCTCGCCGCGGGGACCGCGGAAGTTACGGGAATCCTGTCCTACGCCTTCGGGGCCCGTACGAACATCGCCATCGCCGCGGTCCTCGCAGCCCAATTCGCCGCTCTCACCCCGATCGTGGCATTTGTGCTCTTCAAAGAACGGCTGCACAAGCACCAGGTCCTGGGGATCTGTCTGGTACTGGTGGGCGTGGCGATCGTGAGCGCTTTAGAGGCCTGACGGTCCCCGGCCGGTTTCAAGTCGTTGCTCCTGGGAAGGATCCTCCCAACGCTTGGAGGACAGATGACCGCATTCGAAACAGTCCGGCAGATAGTCGACCCCGGTGTCGAAGCAGTGGAAGAAAAGCACTCGGAGATCAAAGACGCCATGAACCTGCTTGGACGAGTGGTCGCTGCTGTTGAATACCTGGCCAAGCGTGTCGACGAATTGGATGTCGAGCACGGTCACATTCCGGCGTAGCAAACCCGTTCAGACCAGACTGTCGGAGGTCCCGCGTCGTGCATACGTTCGTCGTTGTTCTGGTGGTTGTCGCCATCCTGGCCATGGGCCTTCTTCGGGGCTTGTTCATGCGCAAGGCATCGCGGACTTCGGCATTCCAGGACCCGAACCGTCGAACACCGCTGCACCGTTTCCAGATGCACCTCCGTCACGGTTGGTGGCTGATCTTCCTTGCTGGTCTCGGACTGACGATCTACAACGTTGTCGAGCACAATCCATATCGGATCGGTGGCCCCGGGACGTTGTATCTGGGCGTCGGAATTATGATTGCGGGCATTGGCGGAGGACTCTGCCTCCTGCGCATGCGAAGTGCTCATCGCCTGAGCACTGCAGACGCCAATCTCGGGGCCCCTGCCGGCTCCATGTCGAGGGACAGGTAGGGGTCGACTACCTCGACTTCGAGCAGCACAGATGTGCCGTCACCACTGCTGATCAGGTCTATCCGGGCATAGGTAGGAATTTCGTCGAGCGCTTCTACCATCGCCGCAATGGTCGCCTCCGCCACGGATCTTTGTTCGGGATCGAGAATCGCCACCCCGCCCCAGGTCATCCGCTCCCATGGCCGTTCGACGACGCCCTCGCCGGCGGTCAGGACCGGGTTCTTCAACACGGCATGACTTAGTTCGCCTTCGATGAAGATGACATCGACCTCGCCTTCGCCGTCTATGGCTGAAAAGTAAGGCTGGATCATCACCGTCTGCCCGGCCAGATGGAGAGCGTGCACATGGGCCAGCGCCGCTGAATCACCGGCTGCATAGCGGGCGGTGTTCCTTCCTCCCGCTGAGACAGCCGGCTTCACCACGAAGTCGGTCTCACCGGGAGCCCACTGGTCGTCATGCCTAACCCAGGTCGTGGGAATAACCGGTATTCCCACCGCGGCCAGCCGAGCCTGATGGAACTTGTCGAGACCCCATGCGATGGCAGGCGCCGAGTTCACCAAGACGGTATTCGTGGACACGGCGCGGGTCCACGCCAGGTACTCGTCGGGCCGATCGACACTGTCCCAGGTGCTGCTGACGAGGACGTGCGTAAATGAGCCCCACTTCGCATCGGGGTCGTCCCACGAAACGAGCTCCGACGATGCGCCGAGCTCATCGAACGCCGCCAGAAGCGGTTTCGCATCGAGGTCGGGGTAAAGGTCCTGCGGGTCAGAGTCAGCGTTCCGGCGGCAACACGCGATGGCCACGTTCGCTTTCGACACGAACAGCAGCCTGCACGCTAAAAGAGCCAAGCGCCACCGGAGACGCCGACCACCGGCTTAGATCACGTCGCAGTGATCTGTACGTCCTTGTTGCTGTTGGTGTACTGAGCCGAGAAGGCTCCTGACACCGTGGAGAATGTGCCGCTCAGACCGGCAGAGTTGAGAACCGTCCACGTCGTGCTCACCGGTGGCGTGTAGCCCGCAGCGTCGGTCGGCTCGAGGGTGCCCGCGAGTGTGGCGTCCCCGGTGACATTCAGAACCCCGTAACTGGAGGCGCTGGCTACCTGCGGCTCGAACAGGCCGCTGGTCGCCTGTGTGTATGTCAGGGACACATCAACCGAGCCGCCGGCTGCGATCGACAGCAGACCCTCGTTGTCCAATGGGCCGGTGATGTCGAGCGGAGCGTCACCGACTTGGAGGTTTCCCTTGGTGCCGCTGACGGGGTCGTTGATGAACGCATCTCCCGACTTGATGCTGACGCTGAGAACCCCGTCAACCTCGAAGGTCCCGTCGTTCGTCAGATTTCCGCCCACGATCAATGCTGTGTCGTAGCCCGTGGACGGCACGTCGATCGTTCCCTTGTTCTTGAATTTGGAGGCGAACGTAACGGTGGCTCCGTCCTCGGGAACGAAGGTGCCCAGGTTCTTTTTGGTGGTTGCCGCTACGTGTGCGTAACCAGAACCGCCGTTTCCGATCGACAATGTGTAGCCCTTGGGGATGGTCCCTGTCAGGGTGCCGTTGGAAGTGATGTTGGCCATGGCGATCTGATCTGTCGGGCCCGAAACACACGCCGGACCTGTCGCGACCGTCGTGGCGAAGGCCAGAGTGCCGATGGCGCCGTCGTCGACTCCTACCTGCGGCGCCGTGCCGCAGATGCTGCCGCCATTGACGGCCAGCTCGTCCTCGATGGTGAGGGTGCCGGAGTTGTTGATCGTGCCGTCCTGGGTCACCGTCGCCGTCTTGCCGCTCGGACTCGATACCGTCAGAGACTCCGAGGTGGCGACGTTGATTATCCCTGTTGAGGCGTTCACGAGTGTAGAAGTCGGCTTAGGGAGGTCGTAGACGACGGGTTCATTGACATCGAACGAACCGTCGTTGGTGAAGCTGGCGAAATTGACGGTGATGCCGGAGCTTCCGCTCTGTACGGCGAATGTCCCTTTGTTCGTGATCGCGCCGGTGGCGATCAGAGTGGCGCACAGACCGGGCTCGAGGGTGCCGGAGTTGGTCAATGCTCCCGAGATGGTTATGTACGCGCAGCTCGATCCGGTGTTTCCGATGACGACGGTGTATTTGGAGGGAATGTTCCCGCTGAGGGTACCGTTGCCGGCGCTCGGAATATTCGCCATTGCGATTTGATCGGTCGGACCCGTGCCACAGACGGGCCCCGAAGCGACTGTCGACGCGAAGTGGAGGGTGCCGACCGTCCCGCCGTTCGAACCGACCTGGGGAGCGGTCCCGCAGATGCTCCCCCCGCCGACGGACAGCTCATCGTTCACGACGAGCGTTCCGGCGTTGTTGATCACGCCGTCCTGGGTGACGGTCGCGGTGGTCCCACTCGGGCTCGACACTGTCAGCGACTCGGTGGCGGCGATCGAAAGGGTACCGGTCGAACCGTTGGCGAACGTTGACGCAGACGTCGGGAGCGTATAAGTGCTCGTGTCATTGATTTCGAATGCGCCGTTGTTGGTGAAGCTGGTCAGGTCGAAGGTGACGCCAGAGCCGATGTTGGGAACCTCGATCGTGCCGCTGTTGGTGATGGCCGCGGTGGAATTCAGGGTGGCACATTGCTGAGGCTCGAGGGTGCCCGAATTGGTCATCGGTCCCGAGATCGTGATGACTGCACAGCTCGAACCGCCGTTGCCGATCGTAACGGTGTACGCGGCAGGAATGCTCCCTTCGAGGGTACCGTTGCCGGCGCTCGGAATATTCGCCATCGCGATCTGATCGGTCGGGCCGGTGCCACATGCAGATCCTGTTGAGACCGTCGACGCGAACGCCAGAGTGCCGACCGAACCGCCGTTGGAACCTACCTGAGGGGCGGTGCCACAGATGCTCCCGCCTTCGACGGAGAGCTCGTCATTCACGACGAGGGTTCCCGAGTTGTCGATGACCCCGTCTTGAGTGACCACGCCGGTCTGTCCGCTCGGACTCGAGAAGGTGATGGAGTCCGTAGAGGGAACGTCAAGGATTCCGGTCGAGTCATTCAGGAAGTTCGAAGATGTCGTGGGCAACGTGTAAGCAGTTGTCGCGCCAGTCTGGAACGTCCCCTGGTTGTCGAAGCTCCCGACGCTTATAGCGCTCGGGGTGTCCAACGAAACGTCGACGGTTCCGGTGCTCGTAAAGGCTCCCGGAACTGTAAATGTGCCGCCCCAGTTGTACGCGACCGTTCCCGCATTGGTCACGCCGGCGAACGTGACTGCCGGCTCACCGGAACCGCTGTTGCCTATAACGAGTGTGGGTTGGGTGCCCGATCCCGATCCGAGGAATACCGTCACGCCCGGGTCGTTGATCGTCTCGTTACCTATGGACACGGTGTAATTACCAGGCAACGTGATGCAAGCTTGCGTCGTTCCGGTGGGAACTCCGCTACTCCAGTCCGAAGCGGTGTCCCATGTTCCGCTGGCGGCGGTCTTCCACATGTCGCCCGAACACGTCTGCGCGGCGGCTGGGGCTGCTGTTGCGATCATCCCTACCAACGCGGCGCCGGCGACCGATCCGACGACGGCGACCGACATGATGAGTCGAACGAAGACCGTCGCCTTGAATGCGGACTGTTTCTTTCCAGACGCCTGGGGTATGGACATCGGTGCCTCTTTCTCTCAGTTCCGCCGAGAGGTCTCGGATTTGGTCGAGTGGCGCGAAAAAACCGCGGGTAAGACGTCCACGGTAGTTCGATCCAAGCGCCCTAGCTATGAGCAATATTGACTAGCGCTTCCATCGGGCCCCAGTTGCATCATCTGTCACTGGTCGTCGATTTTGAGTACTCCCTCCCATACGGATCTACGCCAAAATACGCAGGAAACCCGAAATACGCAGGAAACGCAGACTTTTCTCAATAGTCTCGGAGGCATCTGGTGCCTCTCAAGCGGGTTCGTGCTTCGCGAATCTCCGGCGGAGCTCGACGTAGACCTCGGTCCCGACGATCGCTTCCAGTTCCGGACCCAGTGAATCGACCACCGGACGATCTCCTACGTAGGCACGCGAGCCTTCTGTGCAACACCAAGCCATCGTCGTGCCTTCTTCTCCCCAGTCTGATCTTGTCCAGCGGCGCACTGTCGCTACCTCGACGTCGTCCTCACCCGTCTCCCAATCGACCCTTATCGGGAGTTGCCAACAGACAGAAGGCTTCCAATCGATCGGTGATTGGCCCGCATCGATGGCCGCCAGGTGAAGAGCACAACCCGCACCGCCTTCGAAACCGGGCCGGTTGAGGAAGATGCACGCGCCGTCGACGACGCGAGTGTCGGTTCGATCCTGGTCTTTGAAGATCCCACCGATTTCCGCCTCGGTGTGGTGCTGGAAGAGAGTCGGGTCAAGGGTTGCGGCCAGCGCCGCGATCATCCGGGCTTCGTCAATGTCACCGAGATGGGCTCCTACAGAGCAGCAGCCCAGGCCGAGCGCTTCTGCCGGCTCCGTCTCTATGCCTAGGCAGCCCCGACCCCAGATGCAGGCCCAGTTCGACTCCAAGAAGGCTCGATCGAAGCGCCAGACCGTCTCTGTGTCGCGGATCTCCTCGATTTCCGGGTCCATGAAACGACCTTACTTAGGATCGCCCTGCTGCTATCGCTCTATTTCCGAGGTAGGTGATGCCTGCGCTGTAGCTCCCGCCCTGTACTCGTTCCGCCTCCGCCCTTGCCGCGTGCGCGTCTTCAACACGGCCGAGCTTTTCGAGGTAGACACCGAGATTGCGGAGGGAATGCGCCACTCCGGGCGCATACGTCGAGAGGTTGCTTTCCGCCAGACGACGCTGAATGTCTACGGCCTCCTCCGTTGGAGCCACAGCCTCGGAGGTCCTACCGACATGGTCGAGGAAGACGCCGAGGTTGTGAAGGGACTGCACCAGAGTCACCTCGTAGGTGGCGGGATCACGAGCAGCCAGTCGCCGCAAGATGTTCAGCGCCTCCTGAGCGGCCGTTGCCGCTTCGGTGGGTCGCCCGGCGTCGTCGAGCCAACTACCGAGATTCAACAGCGCCCACGCCAGGTCCGCCTCAAAGGTCGCGTCCCTTGCTGTGAGACCACGACGGATCACCACCGCTTCGGTCATCGAGATGACTGCCTCGGGCCGTCGGCCAAGCTGATTGAGGCACACGGCGAGGCCGAATATCGCTGTCGCTAAACCTGGCTCGTAGCTGGTGGAATCCCTTGCAGCCAGACGACGCCGGGTGTCCACCTCCTCTTCGATCGGGGCAAGCGCGTTGGAGTGTCGCCCCAGCTTGTTCAGGTAGAG
>JBAPRR010000182.1:0-11238 GCA_049281195.1 Acidimicrobiales bacterium | reverse complement strand
CCGCAGCCGACCTGGGGATTCACGGATCCTCGTACTTGGAGGGCTTCCGTTGATCCCCAGTTGTTGAAGTTTTGTGGAAACGACATTACTGCTCCAGGCGCTCTACGTCATGGCGAGACTTCCGGAGTGAGTCGATTCAGCTGAACCGTTCGGATACCGGGGCAGGCCCCTGCCCGCCGCCGATGCACATGGCTCCGGACCCGTAATAGGCGCCTCTGCGGCCCATCTTGCGAAGGATGGTGGCCGGATTGGCGCACTTGTTGCTCCGATCAAATGGCCGAGTGAGATGCCCCAACCGTTGACGGTTGCCCGGTCGAAACCGGATATGCCGAACCCTCACCCTTGAATCAGGGCGACCACCTACGCCGCGAATGCCACTGTCAACTCGACGAGGTCGAGAAGTCGCAACACCGACTTGTTCGCGCAACGGGATTCCGACCGAAGAATGTAAACCGGTAGATGAAAAGGGTCAGGCCCCGCCGAAGCGGGGCCTGACCCGGGCTGTTTTTTTGCCGACGTTACAACGCCGTCACTTGCATGAAGCGATCCGGTTAGGAGAGCGCTCCAGCGGTGCTGTACGTCGTTGTCCAATTTGCCACACCCGTCGGGTTGATGGCCGTGCTTGCTGCGCAGGTGGCCGGCTTGACCGCCTTGGCGTAGAACACGCCAGCAGAAGGCAGACCAGTCGTCCCGGTTCCAGGAATGTTCTTGGAGCCCGTCTGCTGGACCGCATTGGCGTCCGCAGGTGTCGTTGTGATTACCGACGGTGTTGCTTCCAAGTCGATCGCGTACCAGCAGGTGCTGGTCTTGGCGCTCCAGGCTGCAAGAGCGACACCCTGAGCGTCATTCTGTGAAGCAACGTCGGCGATTGCGACACTGATGCAGTTAGAGCTGCTGTTCGTCTCGCAGTTGGCGGAGCCGGCTACCCATGTGAATTCGGGCGCCTGCGCTGCGAAGGCGCCTGAGGTGTACGCACCGCCACCACCACTGTTGCTCGAGTAAGCCTGGGTCACCTGGTACAGGGCCTTGGCCTCCGTCAACGCGTTGGTCAAGTTGGACTGCGAGGCCCTGTCTCCGGCGGTGTTGGTAACACCGAGGAAGGTGGGGATCGCAATGGCCAACAAGATGGCGATAATCAACAGCACCACCATAAGTTCGATAAGGGTGAAACCGGCTTCAGCGGTCTCCTCACCCTCTATTTCTGTTGCGTGCGCCTCGCGGAGGCGCCGCAGGGTTGCCTGAAACATTCGTATTCTCCTTTTATTGGCAATGGCTTACGGGCCACCACGGGTGGCACTGACCGTTTATTCCGCACGCCCATCCATTTGGGAGGAACGTGCCCGCTGGTGACGGCCACACCTGCAAGGTCTCATCGAGACTTGGAATTGACTCCGAACTGACATCGTCTTGAGTGATATTCGACTTGAGCGTTTCCATCTCTTTCAGGGCAAATAGTGACTACAAGCGCTGAGAAACAACGTACGATTGCTATGTTCACAACCATCCGATCGACGTTGCTCAGGTGCTCGAAGAGGCGGGATTCGTTGGAGTCTTCGAGCAGACGTTCTGCACGCCGGTCGTGTAGTAAATGGCTCCTTGCAGCGTGAGAGTTGAGACTGGTTGGGACGATCCGCTAGTCGTCGTCGCTCCGCTGACGCTGATATTCGAGACCGTATACAGGCGCTGAAGAGACTTTCCGTCGATTCCCTTTAGAAAGTTGAGGATCTGTTGATATGTTCCGGAGACTGTCAGATCGATCGACACGGTCTCGGCACCACCGCTGCTAGTTCCACTGGCGGCACCAGAACTCGCGATCGAGACGCTCGGTGTCTGGGTACCGACGTTGTTGGCCAGGGTCGAGATCTGGTGAAGGAACAGATCTACTGTCGGACTCCCTGGAACGAGAGTCTGATCTTGTTGCAGCTGAGAACAGTTGTCCGGCAGGCTCTTCGACTCGTGCTGGAGGCCTTCGATCTGATCCTGGAGGCTCGTCTCCTGAGACAACAGGGAGGTGTTCTGTGCGTTCGCAGCAGACACCTTGTGCCCCTCAGGAAGGATCCACGCTGACAGCGCAATCAATAGGACTATCAAGGTCCCACCACCGATGGCTATGGGCCAGAGGAATCGTCGTAACTGATCCATCAGAAGCTCCCGTTCTGGGCGAGGCTCGCTGTCGGCTGAAGGTTGACCGTCGACGAGAAACTGACTGAGAATTGATTGGAGCTGTTCTTCGAATCACTGGCGGCTGAGACCGTGGGTGGCTGAAAGAACGGCGAGCCCGAGATGCTGTCGATCCACTGAGCAACGGGACTGAAGTGGATGTCGGTCGGATATGTACCGGTCTCCGTCACGGCGACTGATCCGACAGTGCCCGTTCCACCAGCGGTCCCCTGAAAGGAGGACGACGACAGACCTGACGGTGTCTTGGCGGTGATCTCGGTGAGCACCGCGTACCAGTCGACGGACGCACCCGTTACAGCGTTTATCTGACTCTCCGCTGTTTTGAGTTCGTCGGCGGCTTTCACCGCGTGGTCGTACTTCGGGATCTGCGCGTTCAGCTGCTGGATCTGTGCTTGCGCGCCGTGGACGTTGTTCTCCGCGAAGTGGTATCGGAGGTACTGCCCGACACCTCCCAGAACGAGAAGAATCACAACCGCGGCAGCGGCGAAGATGAACCTGCGCCGAAGCTTCAGCTGGAAAGCTTTCTCCGCCACCTCCGGCGGGATGAGGTTGAACTTCTTGACCTCGGGGTTGGGCTCCGGGAGAGCCAATCCAATCGGCGTTGTTGCCAGGGATTCGATCGCGGCGAGCTGATCGGGGTCCTGGTCCAGCTTCCTCAGATCGAGACGAGGCAAAGCGGAAACGACTTGGACCGGAATGCGTACCTGAGCTTCGACGGTCTCGGCAAGGCCGTTCAGGCGAGATCCGCCACCAGTCAAGAGAACCCGGGAAATTGGGGCTCTGCCCGGGAGGGAGGCGAAGTACTGAATTGAATTGCGGATCTCACCGACGAGTTCCGCCATGCTGGCACGCGCGGCGCGCTCTGCTGCTTGCACTTGCGGAACGGGATCGCCGAGCCGCCTCTTGACCGCCTCTGCATCCGCAAGGGGCAGGTCGAGAGCGGACGCTATCGCCGCGGTCGTTGCGTTGCCACCGATACCGACCGTACGAACGAACTGCGGGCGACCGAACTGGTGGACCACTACGACGGTGAGCCCGGCACCAACCGACACGATCGCTTCGGGCGAGTCGGACATCGTCTCAGAGTCGACCAGCGCGCGCACAAGCGCCGATGACACAAGGTCGACGGCCTGGACCTGAAGCCCCGCTGCCTCGACCGCATTGACCACTCCCTCGACAAGGTCGCGGTGTGCAGCGGCGACGAGAACCCGGCGCATCTGCGATCCGTCGGCGGATGCAAAGTCGGCAAGAACCTGTGTAGAGAGAATCGTCTTATCGGGGGGGAAAGGAATTACCTCTTCCGACTGGAACCTGACCGCGCTCTCGATCTCCCCATCCGGTACGTACGGAAGATCGATCTCACGGGTTATGGCCCGCAGTCCGGCGATACCGATAACCACCGACTTGGAGCCGAACTGTCCGTTGCGCCACAACCTGGCGATCGCATCCGCGACTGCGCTCTGGTCCTGGATCTCACCGTCGACGATGGACCCTGGCGGCAAACCGATCTGCCCAAAGGCGAGCAGCGTAGGAGGATTCGCCCCGGTGTCCACCTCTGCGGCGCGGACAGCGCTCGTCGCTATGTCGAGCCCGACCACCCCTGCCATCTATGAGCTCCCTTCGTCCTTTGGCCGCCCACGAATCGCGGGGCCCAGCCGACAACCGCCTGCCGATCGAAGCCCGTGCGCACGTTCTACGGATGATTCCGAAACGGATCTATCCACGTTCAACGAACCTTGGTGATCGACCTACATTTGATCGACATCAACCACACAGGACTTGAGCAGTGCCTGGTCATTGCGCCTTTTCGCCACTGAGAGCATTCAATTCACGCGCTCGCGGCGCGGGCGCGTGATCAGAATCTTCCGTTCGGTTTGGAGAAATGCGGCTCCGTTATGCTGAGCTCGCCGGGGTTTTCCTTTTAACTCTGGGGAATGTGCTGGATGTAAGTGAACATCGGCAGGTACATGGAGATGACCATGACACCGACTCCGGCACCCATGAACACAGTGAGAAGTGGTTCGAGGAGGTTGGTCAGGTTGCTCACCGTGGCCTCCACTTCACCGTCGTAAAATTCGGCGACCTTGCGCAACATGTTGTCTAGCGCACCAGTTTGTTCACCGACCTCGACCATCTGAACGACGAGGGTCGGGATGATGTCTTCGTGCTCCTTCAACACGTCAGCCAGTGGCCGACCTTCGCGCACGCCTTGCTTGGCTGCTTGAAGAACAGAGCCGACTGCGACATTTCCGGCTGTTTCAGACACGATGTCGAGGGACTCGAGGATCGGGACACCGGAAGAGACGAGCGAAGCGAGCGTTCCGGAGAACCTGGCGATCGCTGTCTTGTGCATCAGGGGTCCGAAGATCGGAGGGCGTAGCTTTGCCCGGTCCCAGATCGCCCTTCCCTTTTCTGTACCGATCCAGCGCCGGAAGGCGACAATCCCTCCGACGATGACTATGACGACGATGATCGCGCGCCAGCTCAAGATGATGTTCGAGACCTTGATAATCAGGAGGGTCGGAGCGGGGAGGCTTGCGTGAAGTGTCCCGAAGAGGTTTTTGAAGATCGGGACGATGAAGATGAGAAGTGCGAGGAAGATGACGGCCATGACACACATGACGACTGCCGGGTACGTCATGGCGCCACGGATTGCCCGCATCAAAGCCGCCTGCTTTTCCATGGTGGTCGCCAGGTCGAGCAGGACCTTGTCGAGATTTCCACCCGTCTCTCCGGCCTGGACCATTGTGACGAACAGCTCGCTGAAGACCTTGGGGTGCTTGGAGAGGGAAGCGGACAGAGAGGAGCCTCGCTCGACGTCGAGCCGCACCTCGTTCAAGACACGCGCCAGCTCCTTGTTCTCTATCTGTGAAGACAACACGGAAAGAGCGCGAACGACCGACAGACCGGAGTCGATCATCGTCGCAAGCTGACGGGTGGCGACAGCGATCTCGGCCAGTTTCACCCGGTCTGTGAGCCCCGGAATGTGGATCTCGGCGTTCAGGCTGACCTTGCTCTTGGGGACGACGGAGATGGGCATGTAACCCATCTCGCGCAGTCTCCCGACGACAAGCGCCATGCTGTCGCCTTCCAACGAGCCCTCTACAAGCTTCCCTGCGCGGTCTCTGACCTTGTAATCGAATGTGAGTGCCATCCCAGCCCTTCCTAGGAAGCCATGTGCTGACGGAGGTCGTCCTCGTTACGGCACCGGTCGAACGCGACTGCTTCTGAAACCCTGCCCTCTTTGACGAGCTTGGCCAGACCCTGGTCCATGGTCTGCATTCCGTAGGTCGCACCGGTTTGCATGAGCGAGTAGATCTGGTGCGTCTTGGAGCTGCGGATGAGGTTCCGGATGGCAGGCGTGCACATCATCACCTCACAAGCGGCGAGACGACCTGTGCCTTCTGCGTTCAAGATGAGCTGCTGGGTCACGACGCCCTCGAGCGCAGCTGAGAGCATCGTCCTTACCTGCTCCTGCTGGTTGGTCGGGAAAACGTCGATGACACGGTCGATCGTCTGCGGGGCGTCCTGTGTGTGCAGGGTCCCGAAGACAAGGTGCCCGGTCTCGGCCGCCGTGAGCGCCATAGAGATCGTCTCGAGGTCACGCATTTCACCCACCAGGATGACGTCGGGGTCTTCACGGAGAACGCGGCGCAGAGCCTCGGAGAACGACTTGGTGTCCTCTCCCACCTCTCGTTGGTTGACGATCGCCCTCTTGTGGTTGTGGAGGAATTCGATCGGGTCCTCGATCGTGATGATGTGAAGGGGCTTCGACCGGTTGATGATGTCGACGATCGATGCGAGCGTCGTCGACTTTCCTGAACCCGTCGGTCCGGTGACGAGCACGAGACCGCGGCGGAGCTCACTGAATGCGCGGACCGATTCTGGAATGCTGAGCGAGTCGAAGTCCGGAATCTCGTGAGGAATGGAACGAAGGGCTGCGGCGACCGTGCCCCGCTGCATGAAGACGTTCACCCTGAAGCGCCCGACTCCAGCGATGGAGTGCGAGGTGTCGAGTTCCTTCTCCTCCTCGAAGCGCTCCCGCTGGCTCGCCGGCAGGATGCCGAAGATCATGTCCCTGATCGTCTCGTTCTCGAGAACCGGGCAGCCCTCGATGGGACGGATGGCGCCGTGGAGCCGTATACATCCCGGCATGTGTGAGGTCAGGTGAAGGTCAGAAGCACCGACGCTCACCGCATAACGCAGTAGGTCGTCGATGTGAAGAGCCATATCGGCGATCGCCGCTGCTGCGGCGGCCTGAGCGGGATTCATCGCCTGCGCCGGGCCGGCACCGTTGCCGTCAGCGGGGTGCAGGGTTTCCCCCATCTCGTATGAAACCTGCTCCCCAGAGGCAGACGGCCCCTGGGCCTCGGGCGCCGGCGGCGCCTGAAGCACCGAGTGAAGGCGCTGGATGGCCGCCGCATCGGCCAACACAGGAGAGACGGTGGCACCGCTGATCGAAGAGAGGTCTCTCACGTCATCGGGGCTCGGGGGCTCACCGAACGCAACGTGCAGGGTTCCCTCATGGAACGCGTAGCCGATCGCACCGTATTCGGCGGCGATCTCGGCCGGTAGGGCGGACATCGCTTCTGGCGTGGGGGTATTCGTATAGAGGTCGACGGTCGGCAGCTGCGAAAGCTGACCGAGCACGGACATGACCCCCTGAGGGGTGAACCTGCCCTTTGCGACCAGCAGTGAACCGAGGGGGACTCCTGTTCCCGCCGATTCCTCCACGAGCGCGGCCGCGTCGGCATCAGACAGCTCCCCCGCCGAAACCAGGGCCTGCGCCAAACGGCGCGACCACTCGGTTCTCGTCGCTGCAGACGGACTCATCTTTCCTCCAGTCTCAATGCGAATATCAAGCGACTACTCGCAAAACTTCTTCGAGGGTCGTTTCGCCCTCCATCGCCTTTCGGAGCCCGCTCTGACGGAGCGTCACCATGCCCTGTTGGGTCGCGAGCTTGTGGATGTCATCGGCAGTGCCACCTTCGATGATTAAGCGCTCGATCTCTTCGGTGACCAAAAGCAGCTCAAGAAGGGCTTTTCTGCCTCGATAACCGGTGTTCGAGCAGGCCGAACACCCGACAGCATGGAAAAGCTTCGGCGTCGAAGAGCCCGTGAAGACCTCTTCGGGTCGCCATCCTGCGGCCATGATGTCGGCTTCGGTCGGCTCGTAAGGCTCCTTGCAGGTCTGACAGAGCCTCCGGGCCAGACGTTGGGCTAGGGCCGCCGACACCGCCGAGGTCACCAGGTAGGACTCGAGACCCATCTCCACCAGACGCATCGGCGTGCTGGCAGCGTCATTGGTGTGGAGGGTGGCGAGCACGAGGTGACCGGTGAGCGCTGCTTCTACCGTGATCAGCGCTGTCTCCCGGTCTCGGATCTCACCTACGAGAACGATGTCGGGGTCGGATCGAAGGATCGACTTCAGGGCGGAGGCGAAGTTGAGCCCGGCCCTCGCGTTCAGCTGAACCTGGTTGATGCCCTTGATTCGCAGCTCGACGGGGTCTTCGACGGTGATGATGTTCTTCTCGGGCGTGTTGAGAGCGGAAAGTGTGGCGTAGAGCGTCGTCGTCTTTCCCGATCCGGTTGGACCGGTGACGAGGATCGTTCCGTAAGGCTTGGTGTAGACGCCCTGATACAGAGCGAGCATCTCTTCGTCGAACCCGAGGTCCTCAAAGCTGAGCAAGATGTTGCCCTTGTCCAGAACTCGCATGACGACCTTTTCCCCGTAGATCGTGGGAAGTGTCGCCATCCGGAGGTCAACCGATCGGTTGCCGAGAGTCAGCGAGATGCGCCCGTCTTGAGGAACCCTGTGCTCCGCGATGTTCATATCGGCCATGACCTTGAGACGGGTAACAACGGCTGCGGCGATGGCGCGGGGCGCCGCGGACATGTCGTGGAGAACACCGTCGATCCGGTACCGGATCCGGAGGTTGTCCGTGGTCGGTTCGACATGGATGTCCGACGCACGTTCGTTCAAGGCTTGAAGGATCAGAAGGTTCACGTACCGGATGATCGGGGCGTCCTCGACCACCGTAAGGTTGGTGAGGTCTTCGTCTGCCTCGTTCATCTCCGCCGCAGCGGAGGACGCGACGGCCTCTGCGTCTCCACCCTGGTGGTACACCTTGTCGATCAAGGCATTTATCTGCGACCTGGTGCTGACTACGGTTATGAAGCTTCGGCCGATGATCGTGCGCAGGTCGTCCATGGCGAAGACGTCCGTCGGGTTGGACGCTGCAACGATCGGTTTGCTCTCTTGAAGGTCGATGATGACCACGTTGTGGTGTCGAGCCGTTGCCTCGGGAAGCATGTAGGCGACGCTGTAATTGATAGAGCGTGCGTCCAGATCGACGTACTCGAGGCCCATCTCACGGGCCATCCCCCACATAAGGTCGCCCTCGGTCACGAGGCCTTTTGCGGTGAGGATCCTGGCGATCGTCTGACCCGACTTGTTGTGCTCGTGGAGGACGGACTCCATGTCCTCGAGCGAGACCCGCTCTCCTTCGATCAGGGCGCGCGCGAGTGGCGGGAAGGATGCGAGCTCACTGTCGCCCTCGGCAGCGCTATCACCCGATGTCTGCTCGAACTCCGCGACGGCCTCTTCGACCAGGTCAGCAGTCTTCGCAGCGTCGTCCTCGGTGGACGCAGGCTTGGCCTTGGCCGGCGCAGTCTGCGGTGCCTCCGGCGCACTCGGTCGGGTGAGCGCGTCGCCGAGCGCAACGGCCAAGGGGTCGGAATGGTCGGTCGGAGCGTTTGCTTCGTCAGCCAGCGAACCGAGACCGAGAGCTTCGAGGTCGTCGAGGTCGGTGAAGTCATCGAGGACTGCAAGCTCGTCGAGTTCAGGTTCTGCCACCGCAACGGCGCTATGAGCTGCGTATTGCGACCCACCGTCGTTGTACACGCGTTCAAGGGTGCTGTCGATCTGATCGGAGGAAGCAACAACCGAGATGAACTCTCGACCGATGCTGGTCCTGAGGGTGTCGATAGCCACCACGTCTGCAGGATTGGAGATCGCGATGACCGGGGCCCCGAACTTTCGGGCCACCGGCACTACCCGGTACTGCTTCGCGATCTTGACAGGCAGGACAGAAGCCACGGTCGGATCCACAGGAAACCGGTCGAGGTCGACGAACTCCAGGTTGTATTCGCTCGCGAGCAACCGCACGGAGTCGACTTCAGTCACGAACTCACCATCGGCAGGTCTTGGGTGCCCATTGACCCCGAATTGAATTCTCAGCCACTTCCAAAACTGCAGCTAGAGCATGCTCGAGGCGTCGACCGAAGGTCTTTTTCCGGCAAACGTGCGTACACCTGCCCAGGGGCCGGATTCGAAAGTACCCCACACCGTTCGTTCAAAGCTCAAGAGATCATCAAATCTGGGCGATATGACTTGAAACCTTTGATCGAAGGGTTCTGCGTACCAACCGCGTCGCTCAAGATGTGAACGCGACCAAAATGCGAATCTGCCCAACAAACCAACAACACGACGCCGAGGCTGCCATCAACGCGTCCGATCAGAGCGGTGGCCTACGACTTCGTAACGGATCCGTCAGATGATCGGAATCTTTGTCGTCGCCGGAACTCTGATCGGTTTGACGGTCGGATCGTTTTCGAACGTGGTCGTCTATCGGACACCGAGACACCTCTCCGTCGTCAGACCGGGGTCCTTTTGTCCCACCTGCCGCACGGAGATCGAATCGCGCGACAACGTGCCTGTGTTCGCGTGGTTGTGGCTTCGTGGAAAATGCCGCCACTGCGGAACCCCGATCTCCGCGAGGTACCCGATCGTCGAGGCGGGAGTTGCTGTTCTGTTCATCGTGCTCGCCGCGACGATCAGACCCCTGTGGGGAGTGCCCGGTTGGTGGCTGCTCACCCTCTCGATCGCCTGGGTAGCGATCATCGAGCTCGACTATCAGTCGTCTCCGGTCGGAGTTCCCCTTATCGAGACGGTTATAGGGATTGCGGCTATGGCAATCGGGGCCTTCTCTGTCGGTCGTGTGGGTCCGCTCGACGACTCACTCGCAGGGTTTGGAACCGCAACAGCGTTGGCACTGTTGCTCACCGCCCTGATCCAGGTGCGACCCAACATCGGCTTGACGGCCGGAGCGATCTGGTGTCTTCCTGCTTGGGGCGCTTGTCTAGGTTGGCTCGGGCTTGTGCCCGCTCTGACCGGTCTTGCGGTTGGCCTCGTTTGTACTGCCGCCACCACTCGATCCCACATTTCGCGTTTCGCGCACATCCCGATAGCGACCTGTGCCGCGGCCGGACTTATCGCCGCCGTGCTGACGGCATCGCTTCGAGCCTGAACGACGGGTGTTGATTTCGCGCTTGGCTTATTGGGGCTGAACAGCTGCGGCCGCTGCTGCCGCGGTGGCGGTGCGGCCCGCCTGAAGGACACCCATCCGCTCGAGCATGACCTTCAGGTCGTGCGGGTTGGTTGCCGTGCTCATCGCCTCGCGCAGATCGATCACGCCTTGCTGCAGGTACTTGGCGAGAGCCTGGTCGAATGTCTGCATGCCGTAGTACTCGCCGTCGATAATGATCTGCTCGATCTCCGATGTAAGGAGTGGATCAAGGATCGCCTGCTGAATTCGACCGTTCACCACCATCACTTCGATCGCCGGAACCCGCCCCCGACCATCGGCTCGCGGCACGAGCCGTTGGCATACCGTTCCCTTGAGTGCGCCCGAAAGGCTGACTCGGATCTGACCCTGCTGGTGCGGCGGGAAGAAGTCCACGATCCGGTTGACCGACTCAGTTGCGTTCGTCGTATGCAGCGTCGAGAGGACGAGGTGACCCGTTTCCGATGCAGTCAGTGCCGCGTATACGGTCTCCGGGTCACGCATCTCGCCGATCAATATGACATCAGGGTCCTGGCGCAGGACCACTCGCATCGCTGATGAGAAGCTCTCTGTGTCGAACCCGACCTCGCGCTGTTCGATACATGCCAGATCGTCGCGGTGCATGTACTCGACGGGATCCTCGATCGTCACGATGTGACAGGCACGGGAGTGGTTGATGTGATCGATCATCGCTGCGAGCGTGGTCGTCTTC
>JBAPRR010000181.1:0-5803 GCA_049281195.1 Acidimicrobiales bacterium | reverse complement strand
GGGTCAGAGAGCGCGCCGAAGAACGCTCCAAAGAGAGCGCCAACGAACGCGCAACTACATGAACGCCCACGCACATAAAGGAGCGGGACGATGACGACAGAAGCCGGCCAAGAACAGCAAGAACAGCAAGAAAAGAAGAAGCCACGCCCACCGCGAGAGCACAAGGTGATCGCCGGAGCAGATCCGGTGAAGGTGGGCTCGATGCTCTTCACGATCGTCGAGCCGCACCGCGGCAGCGAAGTCGAATACAACCGCTGGTACGAGCGCGACCACTTCTACTCGGGCTGCATGGTCGGACCATGGCAATTCGCCGGCAAAAGATTCGTGGCCACTGCGGATCTGAAGAAGCTCCGCAACCCCGACTCCTCTTCGATAACGGGCGAGCCGGCCAGGGGTTCCTACGCCTCTTTGTACTGGGTCCTCGACGGCCATCACGACGAATGGAATCTGTGGGCGGTCGACCAGGTCCGGGCGCTTCACAAGAACGGGCGCATGTTCGATGCACGCGACCACGTGCACACGCTCCTTTACACCTACCGGTTCGAAGTCGGCCGGGGAGAAAATCCGGTTCCTTCAGAGCTTGCTCTCGACCATCCGTACAAAGGGATGGTCGCAGTTTGGGTTGATGCGCCCGACGGGTCCTCACGCGACGAGCTCGAAGCGCACCTCCGAAACGATCTGCCGCCCATTCTCGAGGGATCTGCGGCCGGACTGGTAGTGGGATGGGACCCGCTGCCGCTGCTGGTCGACGTCCCGGGCGTGGCCCGGTCGGAGGGCCTCGACAGACGGATATTGCTCCTCTGGTTCCTCGACGAGGCTCCGGCCGAAAGTCTCGCCGCGACGGTCGACAAGGCACGCCAGCGCATCGAGTCGGCGGGTCATGGAACAGTGGTCACCGCCATCCCTTTCATTCCGACGATTCCCGGCACGGACACGTACACCGACCAACTGTGGGAGGAATGATCGCCGACATGTCTGCTCGAGCCGACGGACGCGACTTCATCGACGATGTGAACGCCCGCACCGGGGCACGGGGATGGCTGGGCGCACCCACCTTGTGGGAGCTGATCGAAAGAAGAGCCAAAGCCACCCCCGGCGCTCTCATGGCGATCGACGAGAACGGACGGTCGCTCACATTCGGGGAATATCGCAACAGGTGTGTGTCCGCCGCGGCCGGACTGCACGATCAATACGGGGTCTCGGAAGGAACGGCGGTGAGTTGGGAGCTCCCCACCTGGCTCGAGTCTCTTGTTCTTGTCGGAGCACTGGCGCGGCTGTCCGCTCGTCAGAACCCGATCATTCCCATCTACAGGGAGCGCGAGGTCGGATTCGTCGTCAAACAGACCGGGGCAAAGCTCCTGGTGGTTCCCTCTACCTGGCGGGGCTTCGACTACGAAGCCATGGCGAACACGATTGCCGAAGCCATCGCCGACGACGCCGGCGATGCCGGGAGAGAAGACCGCATGAAGGTCCTTGTGGCGGACCATTCGCTTCCAGAGGGTGACCCGGCGAATCTCCCGCCGCCACCGACGATCCCCGCCGAGGCCTCTGATGCCCCGGTGCGCTGGGTCTTCTACACCTCGGGCACTACCGCCGATCCCAAGGGGGCACAACACACCGACCTCAGTGTCCTGGCGTCGGCTCTGGCGATGAGTGAGTGCCTCGATCTCAGCGCCGAAGACGTCTCCGGTCTCGTCTTTCCATTCACGCACATAGGCGGGATCGGCTGGCTCATGGCCGTGCTGATCGCTGGTTGCGAGGTGGTCATCACAGAGGCATTCGACGCGTCGGCGACTCCAGCACTTCTGGCTGCGAACGACGTCACGCTTGCCGGTTCGGGTACGCCGTTTCACATGGCGTACCTGCAAGCCCAGAGAAGCGACCCCGGCAACAAGTTGTTCCCGAAGGTCCGCGCCTTCCCCGGAGGTGGTGCCCCGAAGCCGCCTCAGCTGCACCACGACATCAAGAACGAAGTGGGCGGAATCGGGATCGTGTCCGGTTACGGGCTGACGGAGGCGCCCATCGTCTTCATGGCCACGTGCAGCGACCCCGATCACAAGCTGGCCCAAACCGAAGGCCAGGCCAGGCCGGGCGTCATATTCAAGGTCGTTTCCCTGGATGGATCACCGGCGCCCGCGGGAGTCGAGGGCGAGCTGCGGGTGCAAGGTCCGCAGCTGATGCGTGGATATCTCGACTCGTCTCTCGATTCGGACGCATTCGACGAGGAGGGTTTCTTCAAGAGCGGGGACCTCGCGGTGGTCGACGAGGACGGCTATGTGGTGATCACCGGCCGGCTGAAGGATGTGATCATCCGCCATGGCGAGAACATCTCGGCCAAAGAGGTCGAGGACCTCGTGTACCAGCACCCGTCGGTGGCAGACGTGGCGGTGATCGGGCTACCGGATTCGAGAACGGGGGAAAGGGCGTGCGCCGTCGTCTCTCTGCGCGCCGGTGCAGAGCCCCTGGACCTCGAAGGCCTGAAGGACTTCCTCATTGGCAAAGGTCTGCGCACGCAAGCGGTCCCCGAGCAACTCGAGATAGTGGCGACCGTTCCTCGCAATCCGGCAGGCAAGATCCTGAAGCACAAGCTGCGTGAGCAGTTCACGAACGCCTAAGAAACGCCTAACAATCAAATTAACCAGGAGAGAGGGATCATCAAGTGAGCTCGGTAAACACGAGTCCGCCGACCACGAGACGATTCGAGGGGCGGGTTGCTCTCGTAACGGGAGCAGGCTCGGGGATAGGCAGGTCGACCGCTCTGCGATTTGCGCAGGAGGGAGCCTCCGTGGCGTGCCTCGACCTCAACAAGGAGGGCCTCGACGAGACTGTCGCGTCGTTGACCGCGATCGGGGCCCGCGCTATCGCTTCACGGTGCGACGTGTCCGACGAGGAGTCGGTACAAGACGCGGTCACCGAAGCGGGGCAACTGGGCCGGATTCAGATCGTCGCCAACGTGGCGGGGATCGGTGGTTTTCACAATGCACATGACGTTCCGGTATCTACCTGGAACAAGATCCTGGGCGTCAATCTCACCGGGACATTTCTGGTGATCCGGGCCGCGCTCCCGGCGCTGCTCGATGGCGGGGGAGCGATCGTGAACGTCGCCTCCACCGCCGGCCTGATCGGTTCTGCGTACTCTGCCGCCTACTGCGCCTCGAAGGGCGGGGTGGTCATGCTCACCAAAGCTCTGGCCATCGAGTACGCGGACAAAGGTGTCCGCGTCAACGCGGTGGCACCGGGTGGTGTCCAGACTCCTCTACTCGGCGATTTCGCTTCGTCGCTCCCCGAGGGCTCAGATCCGAAACACCTGTACAAGATCATCAGTCGCATGGGGTATTGCCTACCGGAGGACATCGCGGCCGCGATCGCATTCCTCGCATCCGACGAGTCGTACTACACGACTGGAGAGATCCTTTCTATCGACGGAGGAATCACGGCGTGAGCGACCAGACCCCCCAGAATCAAACCGCAGAGAACACACAGCCAGCGTCGCCGATGGGACACGGTGTAAAGCAACGCGCTCAGATAAAGATGACGTCGGAAGAGGTGGACGGGTTCCTGCACGAGCGCCGCCCGATGTCGATGTGCAGCATCAACCACGACGGATCCATTCACGCCGTCGCAATGTGGTACGGGTTCGTCGACGGCCTCGTTGCAGTGGAGACGAAGGCCAAGTCGCAAAAGGTCCAGAACATCAGACGCGATCCCCGGCTCACCTGCCTGTTCGAAGACGGCGATGTCTACGAGGAGTTGCGAGGTGTCGAGCTCGTGGGTCGGGCGGAGATCGTCGACGATCCCGAGCGGATGTTCGAGCTCGGCAAAAGTGTGTTCGAGCGCTACTACGGAGCGACCTACACCGAAGAGCTGAGGCCGTTCATCGAGACCATGTTGAACAAGAGGGTGGTGGTGGTCCTGCATCCCGATCGGGTGGTGTCTTGGGACCACAGGAAGCTCGGCCTGCCTCCCACCCAGTGAACCACCCGAACCTGGGACTGCATCCGAGACAGACCATCAGGCTGGACTGATCATCTCGGATTTTCAATGCCGAGCTCTCCGGTCGTAGGCGAGACAAAAGTGGCTGCTGAGACGGTTGTTAAAGACTTTCTACAACGATTGGCCATTGCAACCTGGTTGTGAACATGCGCCGCGGGTATCAAAGTTCTATGGTTCACGGCGGTCGTTTTGGTCTCCACAGTCCTTGTAGTCAGGAGAAATCTGTGAGTTCAGGTGGCAGTCAGGTTCCCCCCGAAGATGGAGAGAGGCGGCGCACCGGCAGCAGCCAAGCCGCCACAACGCGTCGGCACCGCTGGCCGACGAAACCTCGGCACCGTAAAGCAGACAAGCTCGGCGCCGAGATACGTGCGTATCTGGATCTGACCGAAGACATCCATGACATGCGTCCGGAGGACTTCCCACCGGAAGAGGACTGACCCGAGCTGACCGGATCAGGTTCAGGCCTGACCTGATCAGGCTCAGGCGAGCCGTTCCACGATCATCGCCATCCCCTGGCCGCCCCCCACGCACATCGTCTCGAGGCCGATCGTTTTGTCCTCGTCTTCCAGCGCGTTCAGAAGCGTGGTCATGATGCGAGCGCCGGTCATGCCGAAAGGATGGCCGAGAGCGATGGCGCCACCCTTCACGTTCAACTTCTCCAGCGGTATCCCAAGATGCCGTGCAGACGGGATCACCTGAGCGGCGAATGCTTCGTTGATCTCGACCAGGTCGATGTCGTCGATGGTCATGCCGGCCCGCTCGAGAACCTGGCGGCACGCGCCGATCGGACCGAGACCCATTATCTCGGGGTCGAGAGCCGAGACACCGCTGGCGATGATCCGTGCCAACGGAGTGATGCCCAACTCCGCGGCGCGTGTATCGGACATCACCACAACCGCGGCGGCCCCGTCGTTCAAAGGACAGGCGTTCCCGGCGGTGACGGTTCCGCCCTCGCGGAACACCGGCTTCAGCTGTGACAGGCCCTCGACCGTCGTACCCGGACGAGGCCCGTCGTCCTTGGTTACGAGCTTTCCGTCGGGCGTCTTGACCGGAATGATCTCCCTCTCGAAGAAGCCGTTCTCCTGCGAGGCGACGGCCAGTTGCTGGGAGCGGGCCGCGAACTCGTCCTGCTCCGAACGCGAGACCTCTTCGTATTCGGCCACGTTCTCCGCGGTCTGGCCCATGGCGATGTAGACGTCGGGCAGACCGGTGGGCGGGGTCCACGGATCCGTGACGGCCGGCGAACGTTTGACAGTGCGCGCCTCGGCGTCTGCGAAGGCCACGTTGTGAGATCCGACATCAGACGCGCCCTGGGAGAACCTGCTCACAGTCTCGACACCGGCGGCGACGAAGGCATGCCCCTCGCCGGCGATGATTGCGTGCGCGGCCATGCGGATCGTCTGAAGCGACGAGGAGCAGTACCGGTTGACGGTCACGCCGGGAACGTCGACTCCGGCGAGGATCGCGGCGACCCGGGCCACGTTGTATCCCGCTTCGCCGGCAGGCTGCCCGCACCCGACGATGATGTCTTCCACCTGGTCCCTCGGAAGCTGTGGGACCTTCTCCAGTACCGCCGAGATGACCAATGCGGTCAGGTCGTCGGGACGGCAATCGATCAGCGATCCCTTCATGGCCCGGCCTATGGGGGTCCGGCCTGTGGCGACAATGACTGCGTCGGGCATTGGTTGCTCCTAAGAAGCTGGACCGCCGGTGGTTCCGCGGTCGGTCGTGTCGGGGGGATCCAGATTGGCACAGCCAGGTGACCGACAGGTAAGCCGGTGTCACTCCTCCGGGAAGATGAGCCTCCACA
>JBAPRR010000180.1:0-4536 GCA_049281195.1 Acidimicrobiales bacterium | reverse complement strand
GTATACGAGCTTTTCCTCGACCTCGACGCCGATGAGAGCCAGATCGACTTTCCCATCATCTACTCCAACGCCCGTGCCGGAAGGGCATCTCTCACCACCGACACAGAGGGGACGGATCTGGAGCCCTTGTTCGAGACGATCAGGTCGCACATCCCGGCACCGAGCTTCGAGCCCGAACATCCCCTGCAGGCTTTCGTCACCAACCTCGACGCATCTTCTTACGTCGGCCGTCTGGCGATCTGCCGGGTCATGCACGGGACGATCAAAAAGGGTCAGCAGGTCGCATGGTGCCGGACGGACGGCTCCATCCAACGCTTCAAGGTCGCCGAGCTCTATGTGTCCGAAGGCCTCGAGAGAGTCGACGCAGAAGTGGCCGGTCCCGGTGAGATCTGCGCGGTGGCGGGCTCGTCCGACATCACGATCGGTGAGACGCTCGCCGATCTCGACGACCCGAGACCCCTCCCGGTCTTGATGGTCGACGAGCCCAGTCTCGGGATGACGATCGGGATCAACACCGCGCCGTTGTCCGGGCGGGAAGGAACGAAGCTGACCGCCAGGCTTCTGAAGAACCGACTCGATGCGGAAACGGTAGGCAACGTCTCCATAAGGGTGCTGTCGAGCGAGCGGCCCGACACGTGGGAGGTTCAGGGCCGCGGGGAGCTGCAGCTTGCAGTGCTGGTGGAAATGCTCCGACGGGAGGGCTTCGAGCTGACTGTCGGCAAGCCCGAGGTCGTCACCCGCATGATCGACGGAAAGCTGCACGAACCGATCGAACAGATGTCCATAGACGTTCCGGAGGACTATCTCGGGATAGTCACCCAGTTGTTGGCGATCCGTAAGGGACGGCTGGTCCAGATGGTGAACCATGGGACCGGTTGGGCGCGCGTCGAATACTCGGTGCCTTCGCGAGGTCTGATCGGATTCAGGACCGAGCTGTTGACCGAAACCCGTGGAACGGCCGTGATGCACCATGTTTTCGACCGGTTCGAACCGTGGGTAGGAGAGATCCGGACGCGCTCATCGGGATCCCTCGTGGCCGACAGAAGCGGTGTCACGACCACCTACGCCCTCATGAACCTGCAGGAGCGCGGGGCGTTGTTCTTCGGTCCTGGTGTCCACGTCTACGAAGGCATGATCATCGGCGAGAACGTCAGGTCCGAGGACATGGACGTGAACCCCACCAAGGAACGCAAGGTGACCAACATCCGCTCTTCAACCTCAGAAGAGTTGGTGCGTTTGATCCCGCCAAGGCTCCTGTCGCTCGAGCAGTCGCTCGAGATGATCCGCGAGGACGAATGCATCGAGGTGACCCCGCTGAACGTGAGGATGAGAAAGACGGTCCTCAATCAGTCGGATCGGGGCAGACAAGCCGGTCAGGTCAAGCGTGCCCGTATGCAGGCTGAGATCGACGACGCACACGCCGATCGCTGATCGCCGGCATCTCGTCGGGCCTCAGCCGGCGGCCTTCCACGACACTTCGAAACGCGCCCCGCCCAGCTCGGCGTTAGTTCCTTCGACTTTCCAACGTCCCGATGTGGACCGCACGACGGAGTCAGCGATGGCGAGACCGAGCCCGTGTCCGCGTTCGTGGCCGGTGCCGCGCCTGAAGCGATCGAAGATCCGACCTCGCTCCTCTTCGGAAATTCCAGGCCCGCTGTCGACCACTGCCAACAGAGCCCTGGAGCCGACCCGGCCCGCTTCGATTCGCACAGCTCCACCCACGCCCGCGTATTTGCAGGCATTGTCCACGAGCACCCCGGTCAGCTTGTCCATCCATTCGGTGTTCCCGACGATCATCGCCGACTCGTCTCCCAGCCTCAGGAATTGGAGGTCGATCGAATTGGCACCGGCAAGCCCTTTGAACCGTTCGAAGCATCCGTGGGCTGCTTCAACGAGATCGACGGAGCGGTCAGCCGGTGCAGGAGGGGCTGAGTCGAAGCGTGCCAGCCACAAAAGATCGTCGACGATGTTCTTGAGCCGGGTGCTCTCCTGGCCTATCCGTTCGAACACTGCCGGATCCGGGGGAGAGTCGGAGCTCAGGGCGAGGGACAGCTCGCCTTCGATGACGCTCAATGGAGTCCTCAGCTCGTGCGACGCATCAGCGGTGAAATCGAGCTGGGCTCTGCGTGCGAGCTCGATAGGTCGCGCCGAGCGCAATCCGATGAGCACAGAAGCCAAGAAGATCGCCACAAGTAGCACCGGAGCGGCTACGAGCTCCGATATGAGCAGCACGCTCTCCACGTGGGAGAGCTCGGTGAGGTCCTCGCCGGCCACCAGCAGCCCGCCTCTGTACTGAGTGGAGAGCAGCCTGTACTGGGTATCCGCGATGGTTCTCGTAACGGGCCCCTGTCCGATCAATGGCCAACGACCAGAGGGGAGAAGGGGCACGGTGGGATCGACCGTGGCCACGGTGGCGCCATCCGGAATCTCCCACACATAGATCGGTTCGCCGTAGATACCGACCCCGTAATCGGGTCCTCCGCCGGCTGCGTTCGGCTCGCGTGTGGCCAGAGCGGGAGGCCGAACGCGTGCCGCGTCCAGCCTGCTGCTCAGCTGCCTGTCCACCTGACCCACCAGCCGGTGCGATACGAAAAGATCCAGGAAAGCAACTGCAACCGCATATATGAGGATCACAACCAGAGTGGCGACGATCGCCACGCGTACAGCAGATCCGATGTCCCTCGCTTGAGCCGCGGGTGTTCGCCTCATAGCGCTACGAGGCGATAACCCACTCCTCTCAGAGTGTCAACTCTAAGTTCTGCTTCGGACAGCTTCGAACGCAGATGTGCAACGTGTACGTCGATCGTGTTGGAGCCGACAGCATCGGCCTCGTCCTGCCACACGTGAACTGCAATGGACCTTCTGGTTACGGCGGCGGGAGAACGCGTGATGAGCAGCTCCAGTATCCCCAACTCGGTGTGCGTGAGGTTCAACGGTTCATCTGAAACCTTCACTGACCGGGTCGCCGGCTCGAACTCAAGATTCCCCATGGAAACTGTCGGGGCGTGGGATTCAGCCGGCCGGCGCTGCAACGCTCTCAGACGGGCGAGGAGCTCGGGGAAGTCGAACGGCTTGACCATGTAGTCGTCAGCACCCTCGTCCAGGCCCTGCACCCGGTCGTTCGGCATGTCGCGGGCGGTCAGCATGAGGACCGGAACCCCGGCACCGGAGCGCCTCAACGATTGGACCACCTCGATCCCGCTCTTCACTGGCATCCGCCAGTCGATGACCGCGGCTGCGTATTCGTACTCCCGGAAGTACCTGAGCGCATCGGACCCGTTGGAGACGGCATCGACTACGTACCCGGCCCTTTTCAGCCCCCGTTCGAGGACAGACCTGAGAGCCTCGTCGTCTTCTGCTACGAGCACCCTCACCGTCCACTGTTATAGCTGAAAAGCCCCGAAGATCCGCCCGGAATCGCGTAGGGCCGGGCCACGGCGACATACGGGAAATTTGGGCTTCCTGCTTCATATGGCCTTAAGGAACTCCCCTTATCCTTGTTCCTGTGGTGGAGCAAAAGGTCCGTGGAAGGCACCGCACCCGCAGCAAGCTGCGACGCCGGCTCATGTGGGCGAGCATCTGCGTGGTCACCGTGCTGGTGGTGCTGGTCGGCGTGGTTCTTGTGGACGCCGCAGTCCTGAACGGCAAGATCAAGCACGTGGTCGTGAAGAACCTGCACAAGGCTCCGACAAAAGGACCGGAGAAGGGTACGGAGAACATTCTCCTCGTCGGTTCGACATCCCGTTGCGTCCTGAAGGAGCAGAACCCCCAGTTCGGTCTGTGTGATGACGGGATCACCGGCGTCAACTCCGATGTGGTGATGATCCTGCACCTGAACCCCAATGTTCCCTCGGCATCGATCATCTCCATCCCGAGGGACCTCTTCATCCCGAACGCCAGAAGCGACGGAGCCAACCGGATCAATGCCGGCCTTGCCGACGGGCCCAGCCAATTGGTGGCATCGATAGAGGAGGACTTCGGCATCCCCATCCAGCATTACGTGGAGCTCAACTTCGACAGCTTCGCCGGAGTCGTGAACGCGCTGGGCGGCGTGAAGATGTATTTCCCCATGCCGCTATTCGACAAGTTCTCCGGGCTGAACATCACCACACCGGGGTGTCACGACCTGAACGGGTTCCAGGCTCTGGCCGTGGTGAGGGCCAGACACCTTCAGTACGACCCTCCCAGCCTCCCGGAGTCCACTCCGCATTCAGACTGGCCGCAGGATCCGGAAAGCGACCTTTCGCGCATACGTAGGGACCACGAGTTCCTCCGGGTACTGGCCACCGCCATGGCGAAGAAGGGCCTCGGGAACCCCGTTACCGATCAGGGCATCATGAGCTCGGTGGTGTCCGACCTTCAGGTGGACAGCGGCTTTTCACTTAGCGACATGATCAGCCTGATCTTGACCTTCCACACGGTCAACGCCAACACGTCGCCTCAGCTGACGATCCCGGTTCAAGTGGTCGACAACCTGAACTACCAGTACGAGGGCTACGGCTACGGCAACATCGAGTTCCCGAACGAGCAGCTCGA
>JBAPRR010000179.1:0-1874 GCA_049281195.1 Acidimicrobiales bacterium | reverse complement strand
CATTTGTCTCGCGCGGATTAGGGTGACCTGTCATCACCCTGCGGGACATCTCACCCGGGTGACGGGATGAGTGCCCCGCTTCGCCTTGCGGAGCATCTTCGCGTCGTCAGCCACGTCGCAGACCCCGCTGCCGCGCGACGGCCCGGCCCAGGATTCACCCGCCATGCATGGGGCGTCGTCACCGGGGAAGCGGGATCGTGGAGTCTTAGGCCCATATTCACCGCGACCAGCCGGGGGCTCCTTTGTCACCGTCGTACTACGAAATCCGCATAGTCGGGGTCGTCCCGCCCGAAGCCTTGCTTGACTTCGAGCGGCTGAACGCGTCGGTGGAGCCGGTCGAGACGGTCCTGCATGGCCCCCTTAAGGATCAGGCAGCCCTAAAAGGGCTTCTGGCCAGGCTCGAGACCTTCGGCGTGCAGGTCGTCGAAGTTCGCCGGCTGCACGACCGGGATCCAGCCGCAGACGAGCATCGGCGGGACAACGCGTCGAGTTAATGGCGGCTTACTCGGCGGCGGCTTGCTGCTTGGCGTCCGGCCGGGGCTGTTCGCCTCCGGGCGCTGCGTCGCCGATATCAGGGCCGAGCGGAAGTGCGTAGACGTCCCGCAGCGTCGCTATCTGCTGGGTGGTGAAGGTCCGCTCGCGGCGGACATCTCTGGTGAAGGCCAGCCACCAGGTGAGCAGAGCCCCGAGGCGGTTGCGGTAGCCGGTCAGGAAGGCGATGTGGATAAACAGCCAGATCCCCCAGCCCACGAAGCCACCGACCTGCAACGGCCCGGCTGAGACGACGGCACGGCCGCGGGAAATGTAGGCCGCAGAACCGAGGTCACGGTACCGGAACGGCTTCTCAGCCAAGTCTCCCGACACCCGGCGCCGGACGCGGTGCCCGGCGTAGAGGCCGGACTGCATGGCCACCTCGGCGACCCCGGGCAGCTTGTCCAGGCTCATCATGTCGCCGAGGACAGAGATCTCGGGGTGCCCGGGGATCGTCAGGTCCTTCTCGACGAGAATGCGCCCGGCCTTGTCGCACTTGGCGCCGGTGGCACTCGCGAGGGCCGCGGCCACCGGCGGGGCCTCTACGCCGGCGGTCCAGAGCACGGTATTGGCGTCGTAGCGGGTCTGCTCGCCGGCCTGGTCACGGACCAGCAAGAAACCCCGGTCGACGTGGGTGACGATCGAGCCCATGTGCTGCTCTACGCCCAGTCTCTGCAGAGTCTCTGCCGCCTTCTGCGAGAGTTTCGGGCCGAACACGGCCAGCGGTGCGCTGCCGCCGTCGAAGAGCATTACCCGTGCATCCTCGGGCCTGATCGTCCGGAACTCGGCATTGAGGGTCTTGGTGGCGACTTCCCTGATCTGTCCCGCGAGTTCCACGCCGGTCGGGCCGGCGCCCACGAGCGCGAACGTCAGGTAAGCGCGGCGTTCCTCCGGGGTCGGCGCCGTCGCCGCCATCTCGAACGCACCGTACACCCGGCGCCGGATCGCGAGCGCGTCTGAGATCGTCTTCATGCCCGGTGCCCAGCGGGCGAACTCGTCATGGCCGAAATAGGACGACCGGACCCCGGCGGCCACGATGAGGTCGTCGTAGCCGTACTCAAGGAGATCGCCGCCCACCCGTTTGGCGATGACCCGCCGGCCCTCGACATCAAAGTCGGCGACCTCGGCCATCACGCAGTCGACGTTCTTGTATTTCCTGAGCAAGTCACGCAGCTGGCTGGCGATCTTCCCCTCGGACATGATCCCGGTGGCGCACTGGTAGAGCAGCGGCTGGAATACATGATGCTGCGCGCGATCGATCAGCGTCACCGAGACGTTGCTGCGCTTCAGCGTGCGCACCGCGAACAGGCCGGCGAAGCCGCCGCCCACGATCACGACTCGAC
>JBAPRR010000178.1:0-8912 GCA_049281195.1 Acidimicrobiales bacterium | reverse complement strand
CGGCGTAACCGCGTGGAAACCGGGAGACGAGGTCGTCGTCGGCCCATCACCGAGGTGCGGACAGTGCAGACGATGCCAAGAGGGCAAGCCGTCGCAATGCGAGAACCGCTCACGCATGGGAGGGGGCGGAGGTCACATGGGGGCGTTCGCCGCCTTCGTGCTCGAGAGTGCCGGCTCCCTCATACGGATACCCGAGGGCCTGCCTGAACGGGCCGCGGCCCTTGCCGAGCCCCTGGCCGTGGCGCTCCACGGCATAACGAGATCAGGTGTGAAGCCGGGCGATTCGGCGATGGTCTTCGGCGCGGGCCCGATCGGCGCCCTGACGATCGCCGCCTTGGTGGCCAAGGGCATATCCCCCGTCACGGTCGTCGAACCGGGAGAGCCTCGCCGTGAGCTTGCGCGACGTTTGGGTGCCGAAGAGGTCCTGGAGCCCGCGCAGCTCGAGATGTTCAAGCCGTGGGAGCCCGACGTGATCGCCGAGCGGGCTGTCGACGTGGCGCTCGAGTGCTCAGGAAAGAAGGCCGCCATGGAAGCGGGCTTCTGCCAGCTCAAGCGCGGCGGTCGGCTGGTGTTCGTGGGTGCGGGGATGGAAGCGCCCTCGTTCGATCCGAACCGGATGTTGTTGAACGAGCTCGAGGTGACCGGCTCGTTCGTGTACGACGCGGACGGGTTCGACCAGGCGCTCGCACTGCTGTCGTCGGGAAAGCTGCCCATCGACGTGCTCATCGACCCCGATGACGTGCCCCTCGACCGCATATCCGAAGCCCTGTCGGGCCTGGCCGAGGGACGCATTGCGGGCAAGGTGATGGTCGTTCCCCAGCTTTCCCGATAAATCCGGAAGACCCGTAATTCCGGCCAGACCGGTAAATCCACCAAGAGAAGATCGGAGCGGCGAGATGACCAGACACTCCTTCTATCCGGCGGGGAATCCGCGCTTCAATCACGTGGCGATGAGCGTTCCTTCCGACCTGCTCGACGAGACAAACCGAAAGGACCTGTGCAGGTTCTTCACCGAGGTGCTCGGGTTCGACGAGATGCCGACGATGACGATCGACCGCAAACGGCTGATCCTCAGTTGCGTGCACTGGGACCAATTCATCTTCCTGATCGCCGAAGGCGACCCGATGAGGTGCCCGCGAATGGATCACTTCGGGTTTGCCATTTCGAGTCTCGACGATCTCGTAGGAGTGCGTGACCGGGCCGTCGAATTCCAGAAGCAGGACGACAGGGTGGATCTGATCGACCTTCAGGCTGACGATCAGGGTCCTTTGACCATCCACTCCATCTATGTGAAGTACCTGCTGCCGATGATGTGCGAGCTGCAGTACTGGGAGTTCGCCGCGTGAGCACGGGACCACTGCGATTCGGTGTCTTCGTTCCCCAGGGATGGAAGCTCGAGTACTCAGGAGTGAGCGGTCCCGACGCGTGGGCCAGGTCGGTCGAGATAGCGGTCCTGGCAGAAGAGCTCGGCTACGACCACATTTGGGTCTACGACCATATGGAGACGGTGCCGCGCAGGGAACCGACCCACGTATTCGAACCGTTCACCATGTTGTCCGCTCTGTCGCAGCACACCTCGCGGGTGAAGCTCGGCCAATTGGTCACCTGCGCCGCGTACCGAAACGCCGGCCACCTGGCGAAACAGGCCGCGTGCCTCGACGTGATGTCGGGCGGGAGGCTCATCCTCGGGATCGGAGCGGGCTGGTACGAGCAGGAGTACGACGCGTACGGCTACCGCTACCCCGCTGACTCAGAACGCCTCGCCATCCTCGAAGAGACCATCGAGGCGATCAAAAAACTGTGGACGGACGAAACCGTGACCTACGACGGCGCACACGTGAAGCTGAATGGCGCGTACTGCGACCCGAAGCCGGTCCAGCAACTGCCCGAAATCTGGGTGGGAGGCGGAGGGGTCAAAAAAACATTGCGCATCGCGGCACGGCATGCGGACGCCACCAACTGGCAGGTGGGCCTGGACGAATTCGTGCACAAATCAGAAGTTCTCCGCCAACATTGCGACAACGAAGGACGGGACTTCGACTCGATCACGCGCACGCACGGGCCCGATTGCCACATATTCGACACCGATGCCGGCGCCCGGGCGTGGTGCGAGGAACCCGACGGCGGAAACCTGTGGGGTCGGATGGCAGCCGATGACTACCTTCGCGACAACCTGGTTGGTACCGTCGAGCAGGTGACCGAGAAAACCCAGGCGTACATCGACGCGGGTTGTCGCGAATTCGTCCTGTGGATGCGCGACGCTCCGTCGGACGTTTCGATCAGGCGTTTCGCTCTGGAAGTAGTACCGAACCTGAAGTAGAGCAGTAGAAGAGTAGAGGAGGCCCCATGTACGACGCCGTGCTCTCAGAGACGGTCAAGATCACCGGTGACGGCGGCACCGAAATAGCGGCATACCTTGCTCGTCCACTCACGCCGGTACCCACGCCCGGCGTCCTCGTAATCCACCACATGCCGGGATGGGACGAAGAATCGAAGGAGATAACCAGGAAATTCGCCGTCAACGGCTACACCGCGATCTGCCCGCACCTCCATTACCGCGAAGGGCCGGACGCCAGTCCCGACGACGCGGCAGCCGCGGCCCGAGCAGCGGGCGGGGTTCCCGACGAGCGATTCCTGGGTGATGCGGCAGGAGCCATCGCCGCGCTCCGGGCTCTCAGCAACTCGAATCAGAAGGTCGGCGTGATCGGGTATTGCTCCGGAGGCCGCCAGTCATTCCTCACCGCGTGCAGCCTCCCGGTGGACGCCGCGGTCGACTGCTACGGGGCGTTCGTCGTCAACAGCCCACCGGAGGGGGTCCCGCTCAAGGTCCAACCGGTGATCCAGCTGGCGGAAGACCTGAGGTGCCCACTTTTGGGCCTGTTCGGAGCGGACGACACATTCCCGTCGCCCGACGAGGTCGCACAGATGGAGAAGGTTCTGAAAGACCTGGGTAAGACATACGAGGGACATACCTACGAGGGTGCGGGCCATGCATTCTTCTCGGTAGAGAGAACCGCCTACCGGCCCGAGGCCGCGGTGGACGGGTGGCAACGTGTGTTCGGATGGTTCGGCAAGTATCTGAAGGATTGATCATGTGCTCCTATGTGACAGAGAAGACGGTGGTGGCCGGAAGCGGCAAGGGTCCTGACGGCTGGTTTCCGCTCACCCATGCCACCGTGTACTTCGACCATCCGTTCAACGCTCCGTACGAGCACACGTTGAACATCGATTTTGCGAACCCGGACCGAGGTCCGTCCTCGCGGGTGGCGGTAGAGCTGACGGCGCAGTCGGCACGCGAGCTGGTGGCGTGCATCGAGGCTGCACTAAAGGCGGCGGGCCCCGCGGCGACGTGATGCGACGGGTCATCCCCGTCCTGTTCGTCGGATGCCTGGTACTGGCATCTTGCAGCTCGACGCCGAAGCACCTCGCGGTGACGCACAAACGCGCCACCACGACTACCACCACGACGCAGCCGGCGGCCACAACGTCGACAACGGTGGCGCCGACGACAACTACTGCTGCTGCGTCTCCGACCACCACGACCACCGCGCCGCCACCGCCCATTACGCCGCCCACTACGCCGCCCACCGTCGCTCCTACCACCACCACGGCACCGCGGCCTGTAACCACGACCACCTCGACACCGCCCCGCAGCACGGCAACGTCGTTCGTCGACTCTCTTGTCGGCGTCGGCGATGCAGATCAGGTGGTGTCGGTGATCGCGGGCGGGTACGGCGACACCACCGCCACGCTCACCGCGTTCCAGAGGACGTCGACCGGATGGGCGCAGGTATGGGGACCGTGGACCGCGGAGGTGGGATACAACGGGTTCGCACCACCCGGACAGAAATCAGAAGGTGACGGCCGCACACCGTCAGGCTCTTATTCGTTCGGCTTCATGTTCGGTATCGACGCCGACCCCGGGGTGATGTTCCCGTGGCGGCCGGTCTCGGGCGTCGACTACTGGAACGACGATCCGTCGAGCGCGTACTACAACCAATGGATCGACGAACAGACCCAGGGAGTCGCCGCGGCGGGGGCGGATCCGGAGCCCATGGACGATCCCCCGTTCTACGTATACGGAGCGGTCATCGACTACAACATGTACCCGGTCTCACACACTCCTCCCGACGGGAGCGCCATCTTCTTCCACTACTCGCCGAATGCCACCACCGGCTGCGTGGCGTTGCCCTCCACCTACGAACTGGTGGACGTCCTGAAGTGGCTGACCCCGGCGGACAGTCCCCGGATCATCATGGGAACGGCGTCTTCAGAGGAGTCCTAACGCGCCAGTGAGGCGGCGCGGGTGGCGAGATTGTCGGCGCCGAGGCGGTGGCACACGTCGGCGAACGCATCTGTGGGGCCGGTCCACTTGAGCTCCTCCACGTCGGAAAGGAGCGACTTCTCGACCCGTAACGTGGCCAGGTTCAAGAACAACCGGGCCAGATCCCTCTCTGCGGCCAGCGTCGCCGAGATCCGCGGAGCGCTCCGCACGGCCTTCCTCACCTCGTCGTCCCATGCGCCCGCGTCGTCGGGAATGTCGTCTATGTGAACGTAGTGAGCGAGGACACGCGAGGCGGATTGCTTTCCCCATCCGGCCAGTCCGGGGAAACCGTCCGCACTGTCACCGACCAGAGCCAGCCAGTCCGGGATCGATTCGGGAGCGACACCGAATTTCTCCCACACGCCACTTTCGTCGATGATCTTGTCGGCCCGGCGATCGAGTTGGACGACGCGCCGGCCGCTCACGCATTGGGCGAGGTCCTTGTCCGGTGTGCACAACAGCACCTGATCGACGCTGCGATCGGCGGTCGCCACCGCGGCGGCAGAAGCCATGGCATCGTCGGCTTCGAGCTCCACCATCGGCCAAACGGTCATTCCCAGGGCCACGACGAGAATCTCGAGCACCTCGAACTGCGAGAACAGCTCGGCGGGAACTCCCTCGCCGGTCTTGTAGCCCGGCCACAAGTCGTTCCTGAACGACTCGATGACGTGATCGGTGGCCACTCCTATGTGCGTGGCTCCCTGGGAGACCATCATCAGCAGAGTGGAAACGACTCCGAGCGCCGCGGCCACCTCGACATTGTCCGAGGTGCGGGAGGGCTGGCCGAAGAAATGGCGGAACAGCTCGTAAGTGCCGTCCACCAGATGAACCTGCTTCATGTCGCAGCGTGCTTCTTCAGCTCACGGAGCACCACTGCGTCGATCACCGGATCCTCGGGGACGCGCATCTCGAGGTTCTCGACCCCCGCCCAGTCCCACAGTGCCTGACGGACGTCTGATGGAGCCGCGCCGGCCGGAGCAAAGCCCACGGACGACAACAGCGCCGAGACCTCTCCGATGAGAGGATCGGCCAGCGGCATCAGGTCGTCCTGATCGGGTGGCATGAAGTAGAGGTCGTGCAGATCCACGAGGCGCAACAGTTCCTCCACCGGGGCGGGGTGGTCGTCCGAACGCAGATCGGCGAGCACGTCGGAGGTCCCGCCGTAGCCCGCTTTGGAGCTCACGACCAAGACGGCCGCGCTCTGCCGCCCCCGGCGGTCTCCGCCCGCAAGGTCACCCGCACGGAGTGCGGCCACCAGCCGGCGCACCAGGGAGGCCTCCCCCACCGACGCCAGCCAGGCCTTCTCCATATCGGCAGTTACCTGTGGCCCGGCCAGGATGTTCCCCTGGATGGCGTACCCGTCGGCGGCAATCCCCCCCGCCCAGCTCATGCAGTGGCTGCCGGTGAACGTGGCAGAGCCGCCCGCGGCGTCCACGATGCCCACCTGACGCTCCTCGCGACGATCGTCACCTGCGATGAGCAGATCCAGGGTTTCCCTCGCAGTCTTCTCGGATCGGAGGAGAGCGAGGCCCTCGCTCTTGAACGCCAGGTTGGCGTAGGACTGTGTCGCTAGCCCCTACGCCCGCCTCGCCCGCCGGCACATAGGCGCCGACCGACAGGAACTTGGACGCGACCGCCACTCCCCAGGACTTCTGATCGTCGGATCTGGCAACGATCGAGAACGTCACTGATTACCCCAGCCTCACCCGGGGGTCGAGCAGCGCGTAGACGATGTCGACGATCGTGTTCATGACGACGATGAACACGGCCGCAAGAAGTACGACCGCGGCTACCACGGGAAGATCGCCGGCAAAGATCGAGTCCAATGACAGGACTCCGAGCCCGTTCAGTCCGAAGACCTTTTCGATGATGATGGCGCCGGCCAATAGCTGCCCCACGTCGATGCCGAGCTGAGTGGTTACCGGGGTCAGGGCGGCCCGCACCCCGTGCTTGTAGATGACCAGCCACCGCGACAGCCCTTTGGCACGGGCGGTGCGGATGAAGTCCTCACCCAACGTGTCGAGCAGCGAGCTACGTATCAAGCGCACGTATATGGCCGATTGGGCCAGGGCAAGCGTGAACCAGGGCAACAGGAGATGCAGGAACCATTGAAGCGGGCTCTGCGACAGTCCTACATATCCCGATCCCGGGAACCAGTGCAGTCCCGCCTGGCTCAAGCAGAAGTAGAGGAGAAAGATCGCCATCACACCGAGGACGAACTGCGGCATAGAAAGGAAGGTCAACGAAAAGACGATGCCGCCACGGTCTCGAAGCGATCGTGGCTTTACGGCCGACATGATCCCGATGGGGATACCGATCAACAGCCAGATGATCGCTCCACCGATCACGAGCGATGCGGTGACCGGCAGCGCTCTGGCGATCTCCGAATTGATGGGTATCTGCGCCTGGAAGTCGAGCCCGAAGCTGCCGTGAAGCAGGCCGTCGAGATAGTCCCAGAACTGCACCCAGAAGCCATGCTCCAGGCCCAGCCTTATGAACGCGGCGTGTATGGCCAGCGGTCCTGCCGCGTGTCCGGCGAAGCGGGCCGCCAGGTTCTTGCCGTTACCGGCGAAGAAGACCACGAAGGTGACCAGGGTGATCACCAGTACCACGATGACCAGATAGACCATCCGTTTGATGACGAAGAGCAGCACGCCCGGTCAACCCACCTGCGCCCGGCCCTGACGGGGGTCGAGAGCGTCGCGTAATCCGTCACCCAGAAGGTTGAAGGCCAGTGTCGTAAGGAACAGAGCAATGCACGGGAAGACCAGGAACCACCAGGCGATCGTGTACAGGTCTCCGTTCTGTGCTTCGGCGATCATGTTCCCCCACGAAGCCGTCGGTGGCTGGATGCCTAGGCCCAGATAGGAAAGCGTGGCCTCCAACACGATGTTCACCGGAATGAGCAAGGTCGAGTACACGACGGCCAGAGCGATCAGGTTCGGCGCGATGTCGATGAACATGATCCGCAGATCACTCGACCCGAGCGAGCGGGCCGCCTCGACGAACTCCCGCTCTCTGAGGCTTATCACCTGACCCCTGACCAACCGGGCGATGAGCGGGAACTGGAACAGCGTGATCACGATGATGATCAGGTTCAGGCTGGGTCCGAATCTCGCCACTACGGCGATGGCGAACAACAGGACGGGGAAGGCCAGAAGGATGTCGAGGAAACGGGCCAGGATCGCGTCGACCCTTCCGCCGTAGTAGCCGGAGAAGAGACCGAGCACGAGACCGAGCACCAGCGAAAAGAAGGTCGAGCCGATACCGACCTCGAGTGATATGCGAGAGCCGTAGATGATGCGGGACAGCACGTCGCGACCCAGGTCGTCGGTTCCGAGAAGGAACAGTTTCGAGGGCCCCACGGGATGGTCGAAAATCGTGAGCCCGGTGTTCGAGTACTGGATATTGGGTCCGTGGCCGATCAGAGCGGTGAGAAGCGGGGCGAATATCGCCACCAGGCACAGGAATATGACGAAACCGAGCGAGATCATGCTCACCTTGTCCCGCCGCAACCGTCGCCATGCGAGCTGCAGCGGGGTACGTCCCTGGATGTGCTCTTCGACCAGATCGGACGCAAAATCCGGCTCGTTCCCCTGAATCAGGTCCGCCAAGGTGTAAGTCATTGCTCACCCCCTGCGGCACCAGACACGGGAGGCGACTTGATCTCTACCTTGGTCGACTCCCAGGCGGCCAGAGCCAATGAGTCGGTCGGTTCCACCGGAAAGTGACATGCGATGGAGTGCGCACCGACCGCACCGTCGATCGGCGTGAGCTCCGGCTCGATCTTGGAGCAGATCTCCTGAGCCTTCGGGCACCGGGTGTGGAAACGGCATCCGCTCGGAGGATCGATGGGCGAGGGAACTCCCCCTTCGAGTATCACCCTTTCGCGTCTTGGTCCGAGCATGGATACGTCGACCACCGGGACCGCGGAAAGTAACGAGGCCGTGTAGGGGTGGCGCGCCTTTGTGTATATCTCCTCCACCGGTCCGACCTCGGCGATGCGCCCGAGGTACATGACAGCGACGCGGTTGCTCACGTGTCGCACCACAGAAAGGTCGTGGGCGATGAAGACGTAGGTCAGGCCGAACTCGACTTGAAGGTCTTCCAACAGATTGAGGATCTGAGCCTGGATCGACACGTCGAGCGCGGAGACCGGCTCGTCACAGACGATCAGCTCCGGGTGCAGTGCCAAGGCCCGGGCGATCCCGATGCGCTGGCGCTGGCCGCCTGAGAATTCCGCCGGAAACCGGTTGAAATGCTCCGGAGCGAGACCGACCCTCTCCATGAGCTCCTGCACCCTGCGTTTGCGGTCATCGCCCGAAGCCACGCCGTGAACGGCGAAAGGTTCGCCCAGGATCGATCCCACTCGCCGGCGGGGGTTCAAAGAACCGTAAGGGTCCTGGAAGATCATCTGCAGGTGTCGCCTGACCGGACGCATGTGTCTGCGGTCGAGCTTCGTTATGTCCTGGCCCTTGAACTTGACGGTCCCCGATGTGGCGGTGTGCAGGCCCGTCATCACCCGGGCCACCGTCGACTTGCCGCAACCGCTCTCCCCCACGAGCCCCAATGTCTCGCCCGATCGCAC
>JBAPRR010000177.1:0-8240 GCA_049281195.1 Acidimicrobiales bacterium | reverse complement strand
CCCAAGGTCCTGCGATTCCCGCGACTTTCCCAGGCAACCACCGTGTCGGCTGGTCCTGGTCGGTTCATGGGTCCTCCGGGCAGATCCTGCAAGCAATGACGGGTGATGCCGATAATCTCCCTGCGCTCGCAGATTAGGACCCCGAACAGGCGGTTGGCGTGACGAAGCTGCAGGTACCCATCGACATCGGTGACGGCGCGCCCATCGTGGTGCTCCACGGGTTCGCGATGAAGCCGGCCACGTACGGCCGTCTGGCGAAGGTTCTGGCCGAACGGTGCCGGGTGGTGATCCCCGACTTGTTCGCTATCCGGGGAAAGTGGAGCTACGAGGACGTCCTCGCCGGGTTCACATCTGTGCTGGACGATCGGGGACTCGATCGGGTGACCCTCCTCGGGCATTCCTTCGGCGGTGGGATCGAGCTCGGGTTCGCCGCTAAATACCCGGAGCGTGTGGTCGAGCTCGTCTTCTCAGACACTCTGGCCGACTCCCGTGAGTGGGGACTCGCCACCGAGGCGTTGCGGCACCCGGCGCACATCATGTGGCTGGCCACCCCACAGGCAACCAGGGCATTCGCCGCGAACGCGGTCGAACATCCGAGACAGCTGATCGGGGCGGGCCTGTGGGCCTTCCGTAGCACCAGGGCTCTCCAGATTCAGGAGATCGCCCGGCGGCACATCCCGTCTCACGTGCTGTGGGCAAACCGCGACTCGATCCTTTCGCGTCCTGACGGGCAGAACTTCGCCAGAGATCTCGGCGCGGACTTCACCCTTGCATCACCGACGGATCGCAAGGTGGTCGATCATGACTGGATGTTCGAGCAGCCCGATCTCTTCGTGAGGCAACTCGAAAAGCTCGACCTGGAAGCGCTGTCGAGCTGAGATGATCAGAGAAGACAGGGATCCGGCGTAGAGATCGGCGCGCTCGTGTTGTCACCGTCTGGGCTAACGGCCTCCACTTTGAACCAGTAGGTGGCTCCGAGAGTGTTCACGTTGTTGTCCTGATAGGAGGTTGTTCCAGAGCCGAGCGGAGATGAGGTTGTCGCTGCGTATGTACCAGTCTGACTCGAGCTTACGAGGACGAAGTATCCGGTTACCCAACTCGAAGTGCTCAGTTTCCAAGAGATTGTGACCTTTGGAATGAGGATTATTGCTTGGCACACTCCGTCAGCTTTTACTTCGGTCGGTGCAGCGGGAGGCGGGATGGTCGTTGTAGTCGTGCTGGGCGGGGTGGTGGTCGTGGTGGTGGTCGAAGAACCGCCGTGGTGAGAGGTGGTTGTTGTGGTCAGACCAGACGATGTCGAGGTCGTGGTCCCGGGAATAGTCGTGGGCACTCCATCGCCAATGGTGCCCGGAACATCGAAAAATGTGGTGCTCGGCCCCGAGGCGGTAGTTCCGTCACCCATGCCGAACGACGCGCCGGTGGAAGAGGTCGAGCCCGGGATGCCGCCAGCGTTGCGGCCCGAACCATGCTTGGTTCCATTTGTCGTGAAGCTGCCACCGCCCGACCGTCCCGCTTGGGTGGTGGAAGTGCCGCGGCCTCCGGCCAGGTGAGCGAGCGTGCTTCCTATCGTTCCAATGGATTCGACGGCCGAACTCTTCTGCCCACTCGAGTACGAAGAGGCCTGAGTGGCGTTCGCCGGTCCCGACCGACCGCCGTGGAGCGCGGTGACGCCGACGATCGAACCCAGTGCGATGAGTCCGGCGAAAGCCTTGCCGAGCACCGCGAAACCTTCTCCGGAGTCCGCGAACGGAATGGTTCCGAGCCACGAAAGGGGCAACAGGCCGCGAAGTCTTCTCACCGGCACAGCGAGAAATGCCCGAACGATCTCAGGATCGAACTGTGTACCGGCGCAGCGTGCGAGCTCGATGCGCGCGGCTTCCGGTGAGCAGGGCGCCTTGTATGAGCGCAGGCTCGTCATCACGTCGTAAGTGTCAGCTACCGCCACGATGCGTCCACCGAGCGAAATAGATTCTCCTGACAAGCCGAACGGGTAACCGGCGCCGTCATAACGCTCGTGGTGTTCAGCGATTGTGGAAGACCACTCGCCCAACCAGTCAGCGAGAGGTGCGGTGAGCACCGCCCCCTCGAGCGGATGCTGGCGGATCATCTCCCATTCCTCTTCTGAGAGACGTCCGTCCTTGTTGAGGACTTCGGGATGGACCGTGAGCTTTCCTACGTCGTGAAGAAGGGCCGCCCAGCGCAACTTGTCCTTATCGGCTTCGGATAGTCGCAATTCCTCCGCGATCATGTCCGTAAGTGCTCTCACCCGCTCGGTATGGCCGCGGGTTTTGCGGTCGTGGGCGCTCAGGCTTGCGGCGAGAGCAACGATCCTTTCCGCAGCTTGAACCGGTTCGTCACTCGATCCGTTGGTGCGCGCTTCATCGATGGAGCGCTCGAGGCCTCTAGTGCTTGCGGCTCGTCTGGCGACCGCCAGTCGTTTCGGTGCAGCCTCAGGGAACAGCATTCCCATGGCGAGAAGGGCGGCGAGCGGAAGCGCTCGGCGCGCGGCCTTTTCGACTGCCAACATTACGACCGTTGTCGTAGCAAGGACCCCGATCCACCAAGCGATCTTTCCAACTGCGCTCGTGGGCTCCTCGACGAGCAATTCGATCGATATAGCGACCCCGACGGAGGCGACGATCGGGACTACTGCAATTGAATAACGAAGCAGCCTGGCCAGAGCGGGCCGGCGTTGCCAAGAGTGCTGCGGATGAAGTACTTGTTGTTCTGCGTATGAGTCCACCACTTACCACCTGCTATGGGCAGTTAGAACATCGGTTGACGTCGCGACCTGCTTGAGTACTGCTCTTTCCCCATTTTCCAGCTACTTGATCTCAAATTCCGAACAAACGCGTTGCCTACTTGTTTTGCAGGTTATTCACGTTGTTTTCGCTTTGAGACCAATTTAAAAACCTCGTGTGTCAAGCTCTGTGCGCCACGACCGTTTGCGCCGTGTTGACACCATGTGAGGTGAAGATGAGCAAGTGGACTTCAAGTTCGCGGAACCCAGTCGGTGACGTCTCGTCCCGTCTCGGTAGAGCGCTCAAGGTTGCATCCGTCATTCCTCTGGCGATGCTTGTCGTCAGCGTGTTGGCCCCGGCTGCGTGGGCTCACGAAGCAACAGCGAAAATTACGTGCACGGGTGTGGTCTTCCACTACATCGACTTTCCGAACGAACCTGGCAATGTCGTCCACGAAGGTGTCGTCATCGCCGGCGTCAAGGCAGAATCAAAAAAGGTCGACTTCAACGGTTCAACGAGAACGAGCACGATCGACTACGTCCTCATCGGCTCTGAGACAGTCACCGCTAGGGCTCGCTGGAATACGAATGGCGCAGTCGGATCGTTTTCGCTCACCCAGGATCTGGACTGCGGAGGCGGGGTCGGCTAGCGGCTGGCCTCACGCGAGACGCGTGATCGTCACCTCGACTTCGGGGGCGACAGACGGCGCTCCCTGGTAGATGCCCTTGAGGGGAGGAACGTCCGCATAGTCCCGACCCCGGCCGACGGTTACATGCCTATGACCTACGGGTATCCCGTGGGTCGGATCCCAAGCCATCCAGGTTCCACACCACCACTCGATCCAGGCGTGGCCCTGTCCTTGCTGCGCCTCGCCGATCGCCCCGTCTTCCATCGGGTAGAGATAGCCCGACACGTAACGCGCGGGGATCCCCATCGATCTCAATATCCCGAGCGAAAGATGGGCGAAGTCCTGACACACGCCTTTGCCATGTGACAGGGCGCTGTCTGCAGGCGTGGTCACATCCGTCGCGCCGATCTCGTAGCTCAAATGGTCCCGGACCCAATCGGCTGCTGCGCGCGCGGTCGTGCATGGCCTCGATGGTTCAGCCCTCCGGATCTCCTCCGCCTGTTCGGCAAAGGACGGTACGAAGCGGGTCGGTGCCAGCAATTCGGCGAACTCTTCTGCCACTGAGTCGCCGCCGAGGGAATCCCACGAAAGCAGAGGGTCGTTCCAATCTTGATCGGAGGTTTCGACCGTCGCCCTGCTGTCGACGCGGAGCACGGTATGAGGGGTGTGTATGTCGAACGTATCGACCGTGGTTCCCCAGTAGTCCACGTAACGCGTGAGGTGGGTCGGCGGATCCACCTCGAGCCGGGTGGCCAGGGCGGCCTGGCCTTGCAGGGAGCGCGGGACGAGCCGCGCTTCGTTGTAAGAGCGGAACACCTGGCGTGCGTATCGGTGCGTGGTCCTGTGGGATACGGCGATCCGCCAATTCATGCGGTCCACCTGATCGCCGAAGCCTGACGGAAGTACCTGTCGGCCACGGCACTCGCCGCGTCTGAGCAAAGGGTCTGCACGCGCGAGAGCAGCAATGGGAGGTCTTCGAGCACCTCGTCGGATCTGGCGAACTCGAGATAGGTCCGAGCGCGCCCGAGTGCGTGTCTCGCATCGTTGCTCTGCCCTGAACGGCTGGTCACCGGGTGCAACTCCGCCAGACAGGCCTCGGCGGTGGAAAGTGCGTGGAAGACCGATCGTGGAAATAGGCGGTCGAGAAGTAGGAACTCCGCTGCCCGTGAGGCGTCGACAGCGCGATGGTAGGTACGCAGGTACGCCTCGTGAGCTGAGCACGAACGAAGCGTGGTCACCCATCCGGCCGCGCCCGTGGCCCCACCGCTGCATGCGGACAGCATCCGTGCAGTCATGTCCACCCGTTCCAGGCTCTCGCCGAGTACCAGGAACCGCCATCCGTCGTCACGGCTCAAGGAGGAGTCGATGAGACCGCCGAGCATGGCCGCTCGTTCTTTCACGAATCTGAACAGACCGTGAGGCCCCATGGTGGTAGCCCGGACGATCTCTGGACCGAGGCCGTGCCAGGTGGCGTTGAGGCACTCCCACATCTCGCTCGGCACCACTTCGCGCACACCGCGAGCGTTGTCACGGGCCGCGCTGATCGCCCCTGCTATTGAGCTCGTGCTGGTCACGTCGTACGCCAGCAGCTCGCAGACCTCCAAAGTATTGATGCGCCCCTCATGAGCCTGCTGGACGCCCATGACGTGGAGGAGGTTCTGCCACGCATCATCCTGGTCGATCCACGGGTCCTCGAGCAGGCGGTGGAACTGGACGTCGAGGATCCTCGCGGTGTCCTCGGCGCGCTCGATGTAGCGGCCGACCCAGAAGAGCGATTCGGCGATGCGGCTCAACATTGTTGTTGTTGTTGTTGTTGTTGCTGCTGCTGTTGGCCGGATGCGAGACCGCCGGGGCCTGGGTCGGGGATCTTTCCGACGATCGGCGTTCCCATCCGGGGCTGTTTCGGTGCCTCCTCAGGTGAGGGCACCCCTTCTCGGGCGAGCACCCAGGTGTCCTTGGATCCGCCCCCCTGGCTCGAGTTCACTACCAGGCTCCCCGCTCTCAAAGCCACTCTGCTCAGCCCTCCGGAGGCAACCCATACCTTTCTCCCGTCGTTGACAGCGAACGGACGTAGGTCGAGGTGGCGGGGTTCGAGCCGGCCGTTCACGTGAGTCGGTCCGGTCGAGAGCCTGATCACCGGTTGGGCTATCCACGAACGCGGAGAGGCCTCGACCTGCTTACGAAGCGTATGTAGCTCCTCGTCTGACGCAGAAGGGCCGACAACGAGGCCGTACCCGCCTGAGCCGTCGACCGGCTTCAAAACCAGCTCGTCAAGATGCTCGACCACCCATGATCTCTGCTCCGGATCCTGAAGTCTGTACGTGGCGACGTTGTCGATGATCGGTTCCTCGCCCAGGTAGTACCGGATCATCGCCGGCACGTACGTGTAAACGAGCTTGTCGTCGGCGACGCCGTTGCCTACTGCATTGGCGATCGTGACACTGCCCGCCCGCGCAGCGTTCAGGATGCCCGGGCATCCGAGAAGTGACTCGGGCCTGAAATGAAGCGGATCCAGAAACTCGTCGTCGATCCGGCGGTAGATCACATCGACGCGTTGAGCCTTCTCGGTTGTCTGCATGTACACGACGTCGTCTATGCAGACGAGGTCGCGACCTTCCACCAACTCCACTCCCATTTGACGCGCCAGGAACGAATGTTCGAAGTAGGCAGCGTTGAACACGCCGGGAGTAAGCAAGACGATGGTCGGGTCGTCAGAAGCAGCCGGCGGCGCGGTCGCTCGCAGTGCCTCGAGGAGTCGCGCAGGGTAGTCCTCGACAGGTCGGATCCTCTGGCTCCCGAACAATTCCGGAAAAACCCTCGTCATCGTCCTGCGGTTCTCGATGACGTAAGACACGCCTGAGGGTGTCCTGAGGTTGTCCTCCAGAGCTTTGAAGGTCCCATCGCGGTCTCTCACGAGATCCACTCCGGCGACGTGCACGCGGACCCCTCCGGAAGGATTGATGCCGGTGGCGGCCCTGTGGAAATGCGTCGAAGTGGTAACCAGGCTCCTCGGCACGACCTTGTCGGAGAGGATCTCTCCAGGTCCGTAGACGTCAGCCAAGAAGTACTCGAGAGCCCTGACCCTTTGTATGACGCCGGCCTCGATGGACGACCACTCGTCGGCGGAGATGATCCTCGGCATCAGGTCCAGGGGGAACGGCCGCTCCTCGCCCGAGAAGCTGAAAGTTATGCCCTGGTCACGGAAGCTGCGGTCCCTGGCGACACTTCGCTCGTCGAGATCCGCGGATGAGAGTGCCTGGAGTACCTGGTAGAGGGCCAGATAGGGGGCGCGCGGCTCAGCATGAGAAGCGAACATCTCGTCCCAAGAAGGGCCGACGACATACGAATCAAGCAGGTCGCCCACCACCCAACTTTAGGGTGGGCAGGTTTCGTTGGCATTTCCCGACCGTGAACAGATGTGACGAGCCCAGTTCACAGAGATTTCAACCACGTTGACGAGGACGCGTGCCGAGGATTTGCGCCGCGACATCCCACATGGCGTCAGCGATAGGGCACACTGCGCGTTCACCGAGCTCTGATCGGTTGGGTGCCGCGGGCATCACGTGGCGCAACTACTTGACCGATCTGCCACAGACCGGCATCGGAACGCTTCGCTCCGTGCCTTTCGACGGTCCTCAGTTTCGGCCCCTTCATCGGCTCCGATCAACGCGTATTTGCAATCACCACTCTGGCAACAGATCTACAACTAACGACGGACATGGTGGTTATTACGATCACGTTCCACATTGGTCCACGATTTCGCCGGACAACCTTCTTTCAGATCTCGGACCTGGTGATTGCCCAGGTGAGTGCGACATCCGAACACTGCGCGTTCCTGCAGTCGTCATTTCTCCTCTACGCGCGTCCTCACTTAGTGACTAACGTCACCGACCACCGCGTTGGTACTCGCCACGATGAAAGTGAAGTGGGATTTCCCGGCGCGCATGTACCGCGCCGCCAACGCACACACAATGCTGGACTTTTGATCTTTCACAGATGTTGTTCCCTGAGCCGCCGTCACTGGCCGTTGCACCGAATCCGCTCCCGAGCGCGCTGTCGTGCAGCCTCCGACCGCGACTCCATAGTCAAAATAAGGGTGTTCTGCTTGGATTTTTTGCAACCGTTGTCTTGTAGTTGATGAAGATGAGGCTTGTGGTGCGCGTTGTTGATGCGACCACATGAGATGTTTCTGAATCCGCTTTCGCGGGGATTCAAGAACTCTGTCCAAGCCTCCGAATACTCACTCTGTGAGGGGAGTAGATCGTCTCCTGTCGTTTCGCACAATCAGCCACGCCAGCCTTCGCGGGCTGACGGTAATTTTCGTCGCCCTGGCGGCGACGATGCTCACTCCGGCCATGGCGGCGCACGCCACCGGTCACCCTGTCGCTTCGGTGATCAGGGTGATTCGCGCGACGAATGACGTACCCACAAACGCACAAGCAGCCTCGGCACACGTCGTCATCGCTGTAAATGCCGAAAATGCACAAGTGCACGAGCGCGCGCAACTGATTGCCGAGTACGAGCACACCGTCGCGATGAACATGAAGGCCGCCGCCGCACGAGCAGCGAAACGGGTCGTCGCCTCAAAACCCGTGCAGACGACCTTCGTCTCCGATTCGCGGACGCCTGCAACGGCCGCCTCGTCATCCACAGGTGGATATGGCTGTGCGTCTGCCCTCGCGTACCTGGCAGCACACGCCGCTCCGGGATTCCACTTCGAGTGCCCTGGTTACGCAGACGGTCATCAGGCGATGACATGCATCAACATCCCCGGACTCTGTCCTGGTACCAAGTTGATCGCCATCACGATCCCGTGCTCGGCCGCCTATATGAACGAGGCCAGCAACTCCTGGGTCCTCTCGGGGCGGAGC
>JBAPRR010000176.1:0-4271 GCA_049281195.1 Acidimicrobiales bacterium | reverse complement strand
CGACAAGAGCAGCCAGCTCACTCCACGACGCAAGCCGCGATGCCACGGGACGACCGTCCGATGTTTCGTGATGCTGAGTCCTCGAAGTGGAGAACCCGATCGCTCCGGCCTTAAGGGCATCCGCGAGCTGGCCCGCCATGAGCGACAGATCCTCGTCCGAGGCCCTCTCTTCGAAGGCCCTCTCGCCCATTGCCCACGTCCGCAGCGCCGAGTGACCGATATTGGCGGCAAAGTTGATGCCCATCGCCAAGCGGTCGACAGCGTCGAGATATTCCGGGAAGGTCCCGAAACTCCAGTCGATCCCCGCCTCGAGAGCGGCAGGATCGATGTCCTCTGCCTTCTCGAGGTTGCGCACGACGAGCGCGCGCTCGTTGACTCGTACTGGAGCCAGGGTGAATCCACAGTTGCCCATGACAGCGGTCGTTACTCCGTGCCAGCACGAGCTCGAACCACTTGCGTCCCAGAAGATCTGCGCGTCCATGTGGGTATGGGCATCGATGAATCCCGGGGTGACGACATGACCCTCGGCGTCGATCTCGCTTGCGCCGCGTTCGCGGACTCGGCCGACGAAGGCGATGCGATCGCCTGATAGTGCGACGTCCGCACGAAAGGAGCCCAGTCCGGAACCGTCGACCACTGTTCCGTTCCGAATAACGAGGTCGTAGGCCATGGGGGCTCCTTGCAGGGTTGTCCCTCCCTGGCTTGGCATCCCAGGGAAGTAATACGCGTATATTAGGACCCGATGCCGACCTCGTCCGAGATCCATGACGGCCTCGCGCACCCGGTTATCGACAGCGACGGCCACATGGCCGAGCACCTGCCCACGCTCGCTCCGTATCTGATTCAAGAAGGGTTGTCCCTCGACCACCCGATCCTGCAGCGGATACTTCCTGCCTACGGCGGTACCGAGCAGTCTTGGCACGAGCAGACTCCCGAGCAGCGCGCCGCCACCCGCACCCCGCGCGGACCATGGTGGGGCGCGCCTGCACGCCAGACGATCGATCTGGCGACGGCTCTGTTTCCGCAGCTCCTCTACGAGCGGCTCGACGAGATCGGCATCGATTTCGGTGTCATCTACCCCAGCCTCGGGTTGAACTTCATGCACGCCGACGACGACCATTACCGGCGAGGTGCCTGTCGCGCTCTCAACCGATGCAACGCCGACACGTTCGCGCCGCTCGCCGACAGGCTCACTCCGGTCGCGGCTGTCCCCATGCACACTCCCGAAGAAGCCGTCACTGAGCTCGAGTATGCGGTCACGCAACTGGGATTCAAATCGGTCGTTCTGGCCGGGTACGTACAACGCCCTTTCCAAGCACTCGCCGGCCGTGATCCGGAGTTGTCGAGGTATGCGTTCTGGCTCGACCAGTTCGGCGTCGACTCAGCGTTCGACTACGACCCGGTGTGGCAGGCGGCCGAACGGCTCGGCGTCTCGATCGCGTTCCACTCGGGCTTCATCGGGATGACTCCGTACCGGTCCATCTCGAGCTACGTGTTCAACCACCTGTCGATGCTGGCCGAGGGACAGCAGTCGCTCGCGAAGTCGCTGTTCCTGGGCGGGGTGACCCGGCGGTTTCCGGGCATGAACTTTGCCTTTCTCGAGGGGGGCGTGGCGTGGGCCGCCGCTTTGTACAGCGACATCGTCGGACACTGGGAGAAGAGGAACATTCAAGCGCTGCGCTCGAATCTCGATCCCCGATTGATCGATCGAGATCTGATGATGCAGATGATCGGCCGGTATGCACCCGACAAGGGGTCCCTGAAGGGGGGGTTCATGCGCCGTCCAGCAGAGGACGAGGCCACCCTCGACGAATGGGCGGCGTGCCGGATCCAACAAGTCGAGGACATCAAGACGCTGTTCGTCGACAGGTTCTGGTTCGGATGTGAAGCAGACGATCCGATGACCTCTTTGGCATTCAATACGAACGTCAATCCTGCGGGTGCCGAGCTACAGGTGATGATGGGCTCGGATATTTCGCATTGGGATCTCACCGACGTGTCGGAGGTGCTGTCCGAGGCATACGAGATTGTGGAGCACGGCCTGATCGACGAGTCGGCCTTTCGTTCTTTCACGTTCACCAATGCCGCGCGTTTCTATACCGGCACCAACCCCGACTTCTTCAAGGGAACCGTTGTCGAGTCAGCTGTGGCTGCGTGGATGGGAGATGACCACCATGCATGATCTTGTGATCCACGGAGGCTTCGTGGTCGACGGGACCGGAGCAGAGGGGAGAATCGTCGACATCGCCATCAGAGATGGCCGGGTCTCTGTGATCGGCGACCTGACCGACGAGCTCACGGACTGCGCTCTCGTGGTGGACGCCACGGGAATGGTCGTCAGCCCCGGTTTCATCGACATCCACACCCACTACGACGCGCAATTGCTCTGGGATCCGACCGCGAGCCCGTCGGCAGTTCACGGTGTCACCACCGTCGTCGGTGGGAATTGCGGATTCTCCATCGCACCCCTTGGCGATGACGGAGCTGAATACATACAACGGATGATGGCCGTGGTAGAAGGAATTCCCAGGTCCGCACTCGTCGGTGGGGGAACGTGGGAGTGGAGATCCTTCGGTGAGTACCTCGACCGGGTGGATCAGGGACTCTCCGTCAATGCCGGGTTCCTTGTCGGCCACTCGACGGTCCGTCGCGCTGTCATGGGGGAAGCGGCAAGCGTCGACGTCGCGAACGAAGATCAGCTCGAAGCGATGGCCGATCTCGTCGCCGAGTCGGTTGCTCAGGGTGCGCTCGGGTTTTCGTCTTCTCTCGGTGAGGGCCATCTGGACGGAGACCATCGTCCCGTGCCTTCATCGTGCGCCTCACCGGACGAGTTCGTAGCGCTGGCCGCGGCGATCCGGAACCACGAAGGAACCACCCTCGAGTTCATTCCTTCCATTGGTCCGATACCCGAGGATCGGATGAATCTCATGGCGGAAATGTCGCTCGCCGCAGACAGGCCGCTCAACTGGAACCTGCTCGGCAGCCTGGCGTCCGAGGAGATTTACGAACAACAACTGACAGCGTCAGACATTGCATCCGAACGCGGCGCCCATGTGGTGGCGTTGGCACTGCCCGACATGATGCGGATGCGTGCGAGCAACATTTTGGCCGGGTTGCCTGGTTGGAAAAATGTGCTCGATCTTGATTCCCAGGGCAGAAGGGCTTCGGCCGCCGACCCGGCAACGCGGGCGGACCTTCGTGCCGGGGCCGAGAAGGTGGCTAACCGTGCCCTCGGGGTGCTGGCTGACATGTCACTGATGGAGGTCGCCGATCCGGACTCCGAGTGGGTGGGTCGGACACTCGGATCCATTGCAGAAGATCGCGGTACGGATGTTGTCGACGTGCTCATCGACGTGGTCTTGGCGGATCGTCTTACTTTGTACGTGGTTCTCCCATCGTTGACCCCGACACTCGGGCGCACCGACGAAGGGTGGCGCAAACGCGTCGAAGTGTGGAAAGACCGCCGGGTCATGCTCGGCGGATCGGATGCGGGCGCCCATCTTGATTTGATGTGCCACGCCAACTACCCGACACGGGTCCTGGCAGAGGTGGTGAGAGAGCGCGGTCTTCTGCGTCTCGAGGAGGCGATCGAGATGATGACCGATCGACCGGCCCGCCATTACGGATTGCGCGAGCGGGGTCTGATCAGGGAAGGCTGGCACGCGGACCTGGTGGTGTTCGATCCGGCTGCTGTGGACAGTGAGCCGGCATCTGTGGTCTGTGACCTGCCCGGAAGGGGCGAGCGACTGATTGCCGGTTCCAAAGGTATTGCCCGCGTCTTCGTCGCAGGAGAGGAAGTCGTGACAGACGGCATCGCCACCGACCGTCGCCCCGGCAGGGTTCTCCACTCGGGCGCCGATACCGAGACGGTCACGCTGGATTCGATCAGGCGCTCGCCGCTCCGTCGATGACGAGGGTGGTCCCGCTGATCGTTGCCGCTTCCTTCGAAGCGAGGTAGACCACGGCTCCCGCCACTTCGGTCGCATCGATGATTCTTCCCATCGGTGAAGCGGCCCGGGCGAGAAGGGGGATATCGGCACCGTCAGGGATGGTGAAGCTCCGCAACATCGGGGTGTCGACTGAAGCAGGACACACGGCGTTGACGCGGACTCCGGACTTTGCGAGCTCTATGGCCATCGATTTGGTGAGCATGATGACACCACCTTTAGAAGCGCAATATGCGGCGTTATACGGGGTGGCCCGCTGGCCGGCCACCGATGCCATGTTGACGATCACGCCTTTCGTCTGGCGTAGCGCCGGGAGCGCGCTGC
>JBAPRR010000175.1:0-40143 GCA_049281195.1 Acidimicrobiales bacterium | reverse complement strand
CGATCGCGGCGACGATGGCGAGCAGAGTCAACCCGAGGACAGCCGCACGTCCACGCGTCCGGCTCGCCGCGGCGAAAAGGAGTAGCGCCACCACGGCCGCGAACCATGCGCTGAACGTGAGTGTCAGAAGGATGGCTGCAACCACGAGAACCGTCCCGATCCTCAGCCACAACTTGGCACCCTTCTGAACCGCTGCCACCAGCAAAAGTGGAAGTGCTACTGCCAGAACCCGACCCAGATCGGAGGCGTGGTAGAAGCCGACCCTGACCCTCACCAGGCCGTTGCGGTAGGAATCTCCCGGATCAACGAGTGGGAAATGACCCTGGGCGCCTGTAGGGATGAGCTTTATCGGGTCGAATCCGGTGGCCGCCTGGATGATGGCCAGCACCGCGACACCGATGATCGCCCCGTAACAGAACTTGAGGGCCATCGGACGGTTCCAACCGAAGAAGCGTCCTACGACATAGGCCAGAGGGAAAGCGAAAAGGAGTTGGCGCGCGTCGTTCAAAGCGAGCTTCGGATCGAAGCTGGCGGCTGCCGATATGGCGATCCACACGATCCAGACCAGGAGGACCTTCACCCCCGTCTCGAGGGGCGGCCCTTTCAGCATGACGCCGGACTCGCGCAGGAGGAACGCCGTGATCGCAAGCAGAACCGCGAGGGCCCCCGCCGCGGTCACCACGCCGAATGGGGTCTTCCCGACGAAAGACACCGGGTACGGGATCACTGCGCATGCGAACAGCACGACCGCAGGCGCCAGGGTCGCCCACCTGAACGCCACAGCCAGTCCGACGATCCCGACCAAAAGTCCGACGGTCAGCCCACCTAAGCCGTGCTTGTGGATGTCCTCCCTCGCCCAGACCGCCACTATGACCAAGGCGACCAGAACCAATCCCCCCCGGCGCACACCGGGAGAGATGCGGGTGCCCGCCAGTTGTCGCACGGCCTAAGCCTTACGCATGCGCCACAGGAGCCGCCACGCCTTGGCCGATCGGCGGCGGACCTCGTACCGCTCTTCACAGTCGGTGACGAGCAAGCTCATGATGTCTGAGATCTGCCGGGCCGCGCCGGCCGGGCGGTAAAGAGTCCGGTGCTTGACCAGCAGATGCATGCGCAACATGAACAGGCGCAACGGCCTGCGTCTCAACCTGACGGTGACTCCGTCGCCATGGATCCGGTAGTAGATGAGCGGCTCGTCGACGAGGATCCCCTCGATCCCCTTTTCGGCCAGTGTTAGGTAGAGGTCCCAATCCTCGAGCCCGATGCGGAGGCTCTCGTCGTAGCCGATCCGGGCAACCTCTGCGCGCGGCAGAAGCGATGCGGGATGGATGAAGTTGCTGCGCGCCAGGCGCGCCTTGTCGTAAGGAAAGGCCGTCTCCACGCCTTCTGAGTTACCGAAGAGTCGGAAATGGGTGTAGACGAAATGCCGGTCCCAATCCTCCGGCAGCACCTGCACACATCGTTCGATGAATGTCGGCGCGAGCTGATCGTCGGCGTCGAGGAACACCACCAGATCCGTGTCCACGACACCCGCACCGGCGTTACGGGCCGCCGACGGTCCTCCTGCTTCTATCCGGATGTATCTGACGGAATCGGCGTATCTTTCGGCGACCTGCTGAGTGCCGTCCGTCGAGCTGTCGTCGACGATGACGACGGTGTCGGGCCGCCTGGTCTGCTCCAGAACGCTCGTAACCGCGTCGGGCAGGAAGTGTGCGTAGTTGTGCGACGGGATCACCACCGCCACCGTCAAATGCCGCCCGACATCCTGATCGAAGCCGACTTCAACGCCCAACGTTCTGGTCACCCGCTACCTGTCTTCTGCCCGAATGTCCCAGTCGCTTTCCATGTGCTTGACGCCATACTGCCGGTCGTCCAATTGATCCTTCACAGTCAGACCTACCGATGCCTGCGCGTGGGTGAGGAGGACTCCTGCGTGCTCTTCCACCACGGTGATCAGGACTTGGTAAGCGCCTTGGATGATGCCGACCGAATCGATGTGCCCGGTGAGGCGCCATCTCCCTGTTTGGGTAAGCGCTCTTTGAGATCCGATCACGTCGCTACCTGCTGCGTGGAGGCCCTCTGGTCGCCTGATGACCACTGCGACGCGGCCGTTTTGAATCGGGCGCGCCACGTCGAGCACGAATTCGAGATCCAGCGAGTCGTTCGGAGATACGACCGAGCTTGACAGCTTGAATTGGCTTATCGCGACGGCTCCCGAATCACCGGTGTCGTCCCCGAAGATCCGCTCGGCGGCCGACGCCTGGTAGCGCTCCACCACTGCGGCGGGGTCCCCTTGGTCGACGATCGTGCCGTGATCAAGCCTTAAGGCGCGTTGGCATATCTGCGGGATGAGCGCCAGGTTGTGTGTCACGAGAAGGAGGGTGGCTCCCTCTGAGCGCAACTCCTCCATGCGGCTGAAGCCACGGCGCTGGAACTCGGCGTCCCCGACGGACAGCACCTCGTCCACCAGAACGATATTGGCGTTCAGGTGCGACGCGACCGCGAACCCGAGCCGGGCGAGCATTCCCGACGAGTAGCGCTTCACCGGGGTCCCCATGAAGGGTTCGATCCCCGCAAACTCGACAATGGCGTCGTAGTGCTTGCGGATCTCCTGGCGGCTCATCCCCAAAACGGCCGCGGAGAAACGGACGTTGTCGGTACCGGTCAGGTCCGGATGGAAGCCCACTCCGAGCTCGATGAGGGATGCCACCCGGCCTCGGGTGACCACCCGGCCCTCCGTCGGAGCGATGACCCGGGCCAGGAGCTTCAACAGAGTCGACTTGCCTGCCCCGTTCGGGCCGATCACCCCGACGATCTCCTGGGGCTGGACCGTCATCGAAAAGTCTTTGAGCGCCCAATGGCCATCCTTGGGTGCCCTTCGCCCCACTGAACCGGGCATCGCGGCGCGGAGGTTCACCCGTTCGGCGCCGCGCCTGTACACCTTGCTCACGTTTGCGAGCTCGACGGCCGGCTCCATCACATGACGTCCACTAGGCGCGGCTCGACCGAGCGCGTGTAAAGCAGGACCACGAACAGGAACACCAGACCGATCGCGGCGTGAACTCCGAGAAGCGGCCAATCCGGCCACTGCTTCGCCAGAGCGACCTGGCGTACCGCGTCGACTATGGCTGCAAACGGGTTGATCCTGGCGAAGATCGCGAGCTTCCCTTTCAACAGGGAAGGGGGGTACATGATCGGCGTGGCTATGAACAACAGCTGCAGCACGAGCGGCACAAGATACCTGAGGTCACGCAGGAACACCGTCAGGACGGCAAGGAAAATGCCGAGTCCCAAAACGATGATCGCCAGAACCAGAAAGATCGGGATCATCGCTATCAGGTGGTAGCTGAATCCCACTCCCTGGATCCCGATGATGATGAAGAACAAGGCGGTTGAGATCGCAAGGTCGATCGCCGAAACCCCGACGGTTGCGATGGTAATCACTTCGCGCGGGAAGTAGGCCTTTCCCGCCACAGGGGCCGCGTTCATGATCGAAGGAACAGCGGTTCCGATCCCATTCAGGGCGAAGGTCCAGGGCACAAGGCCGGCGTAAGCGAAGCTGATGTACGGGTAGCCCTCGCTGCTCACGTGAAGCACGGACCTGAGAATGATGCCGAAGATCGCGAGCGTGGCCAGAGGCTGGACGATGCTCCAGGTGATTCCGAGCGCGCTCTGCCGGTAACGGACGCGAAATTCCCTCCGCGTCCACACGGCGAGCAGAGGTAACTGCGTACGAACCCTCCGCAACAAGGGATCGTGCTCCCACCTGCCATCCACCGCCGTACGGACGCCGGTGGCAGCGACTCCCTGCATCTCCACGGCGCTCATATGTGTGTCCCCCGGCGATACCCACGACTGGGAAAGCTCAAGCTTTTCAGGTCGAACTACGGTTTGCGGGTTGTGACTGCAGACGGTGGATGTGGTGGTTGAGACCTACGGCTACCTGGACGTCCCGAGGCGCGACATGGTCGACTACGTCCCTCGGCAGGCGAAGACCCTGCTCGACGTGGGTTGCGGCCGCGGAGGATTCGGGCAGTCGCTGCTCCAGAGAGGTCCCATCGACCTGACGGGGATAGAGCTCGACCCGGTGGCTGCCGATGCCGCCTCTGAGCGTTACCACCAGGTCATCACCGGAGCTTTTCCTTCCGATATCCCGCCTGACAGAGTCTTCGACTGCATCGTCTTCAACGACATCCTCGAGCACCTGGTCGACCCGTGGGGCGCACTCGCCGCCGCTAAAAAGATGCTCTCCCCAGGCGGCGTGGTGGTCGCCTCGGTCCCCAACATGCGCTACTGGCCGGTGCTGTGGCCCCTTTTGCGGCGGGGGGAATGGCGCTACGTCTCCGATGGGGTCCTCGACCGCACCCATCTGAGGTTCTTCACCCTTTCCTCCGTCGTGGAGATGTTCCGGGGGGCCGGTTACGAGATCGAGACGGCAAGGCCCATAAACCCCGTCTCGTTCGACAACCTCGAACCGCATGCCGCGCCCATCCTGTGGCTCATCTGCAAGCTCAGAGAAAGGCTCGGGGCAGAGTTGCGGTCTCAGCAGTTCGCCGTAGTGGCAACACCTCGTGTCGATTCCGGGCACTGAAACACCTCTGGGCGACTGGCGAACTCGCATGACCGGTCCGCAATTCTCGGTAATTCTGGCGGTTTACAACGGTGAAAGCCGGCTGGGCCGGGCGATCGACTCGGTGAGGTCGCAGACAGACCCGGACTGGGAGATCGTCGCTGTCGACGACGGATCGACGGACTCTTCGTGGGAGATCCTTACCGAGGCATCGAGAGATGATCCGAGGATCAGGACCTTCCGCACCTCCAATTCAGGCGGTCCGGCCAGGCCGCGCAACATCGGGATCAGAGAAGCCAGAGGCGAGGCGATCTGCTTCTTGGACCAGGACGACCTATGGCTGCCGGAAAAGCTCACCCTCCAGCGCCCGCTCCTCGAACGGCCCGAAGTAGGTGTCGTATATGGGGATGCGTGGGTAGAAGACAACGATCACGAGCGGCGCCTTTACAGCGACCTGTGGGGAGCCGGGTTCTGCGGGGAGGTGACCAGCCAGCTCATCGAATCGAACTTCATCCCGGCTTTGACCGCGGTCATCCCAGCCTCAGTCGTCCGGTCTGTGGGTCCACTGAACGAGCGGCTCGTCGGAGTAGACGATTACCACCTGTGGCTCAGGATCGCGATGGCCGGCTACAGGGTGGAAGGCCTGTCCCGGCCGGTGGCCGTCTACAGCGTGACCGGCGAGAACCTCTCCAGGGACCACGACCTCTACTTGAGATCGCTCGATTCCTGCCTGAGGGATCTCGAAAGGAGACACCCTCTGTGGCGCGACGCTCTGTCGGAAAGGCGTGAGACCGAACGGCTACATGCGTTCGACTACTTCGCCAACCGGTTGGCCACACGGGGCCTCACGCATCGGGGAGGGTTGCAGGGCGCTGTGCGCGTATCGCCGTTGATCAGGAATTGGTCTGAGGCGAAGCGCGTCATAGTTTCTTGTGTCCCGCCACGGTTTCGCCCGCAGCCGCGCTCGGAAAGACGTCGTTTGCGGTGATTCCCCCCGATGACGGTGGTTTGAAAAACTTTTCAACCATCGCTGAAGACGCCGATCAATTTTGACGATGGGCGCCTCGTGGACTACCCGACGAAGTGTGCGAAGTTCGAACGGGCGAAACTGCTCATGCAGCCAAAACTGATATTCGCGTTGATGGCGTTCGGCGCCCTTTTGAGCGTCGATGTGCCCTCGGGTGCGCCCGGAGCTGCCGCTCAGGCTCTCCCGTGGCACGAGCCCGCGGTCACAATCTCGGGTCCGCATCCGGCCACCATCGCATCCGGCCAATTCGGGGCCGACATCATCAATTACGACGACATGGAGTGGGGGGCCGATTCCGACGCCTCCTACCCGTCGGTGGCGCTCGGGATGGTCCGCATCTGGGACGACGGAACGACCTGGCTCAACGTCGAACCGTCGCCGGGCGAATGGAACTTCACGGCCCTCGATCGACAGGTGAGCCAAGCCCGTTCCAAGGGTGCGAGGGTCCTCTACGTGCTCGGCCAAACTCCCGAGTGGGCATCGAGCGACCCGCGAAGCACCGACATCTACGGCCGCGGTGCACCTGCAATGCCGACGAGCATCCAGTCGTGGAAGCAGTACGTGAGCGAAGTGGCGCAGCGCTACAAGGGCGAGATCGGCGCGTACGAGATCTGGGACGAGGCCGATGCGTCGACCTTCTCCGGAACTCCGGAGCAGATGGTCGAGCTGGCAACCGTCGCCTACGACACCATCAAGCAGATCGATCCGAGCGCGATCGTTCTGACACCCTCCTTCACGCAATACGCCCTCACTGACGGATGGCTTTACGACTATTTGTCAGACGGTGGGGGCGTTGTGGCCAATGCGTTCGCCGGCCACGCATACGCCAACAACCCCGAAGGTGCCGCTACCTACCTGGCCGCGTACCGTCAGGCTCTCACGCGGGCCGGCCTCAAGCTCCCGATCTGGATGACCGAGATCGGCTATTCCGGATACTCGTCTACGGGTCAAGCGCTGTTCGACACCCAGAACGCACAGGCCTACGTGGCACGGACCCTGATGGATCAGGCGGAGCTCGGAGCGGCTCAGATCATCTGGTACGGGGCAAACACGAACGACATGTGGCTGAGCCTGGGTGAGCAGGGCTACCCGGCGGACGCAACCGCCTACACCACGATGCTCCGATGGCTCTCGGGCTCCACGCCGAAGGGCTGCGGCGGCATCACCTCGGGCCCGTACGCCGGACTGTTCGCCTGCTATCTCGTCAGGCCCGACGGTGCCACAGGGGTCCTCATGTACGACCCGCAGGGGACGATGACGATGCAGGCTCCGACGAGCGGTTCGTTCAAAGTGAAGAACCTCAATGGACAGGTGACCGTTCTCGCACCCGGAACGTCGCTCACACTCACGGGCTCGCCGGTTCTGGTGCTCCCCGGTTCCGCCTCGTAACAGATCGGGCCGCTCGGCCCTGCGTGTAGCCTGACCACTCCGTGTCAAGGCGCAATGCTCCCGCGGTGAGCGTATTGATGGCCGTTCACAACGGTGAAGAGTTCGTCGCCGGAGCGCTTGAAAGCATTCTCGGCCAGTCGCTCGCTGATATCGAAGTCGTCGTGATCGACGACGGCTCCACGGATGCGAGTGCAGACGAGGTGCACCGGGTGGCAGACGATCGCGTCCAACTCGTCCGCCTCACAGAACCGTCGGGAGATCTGGCGCTGGCGCTGGACGTCGGGGTCAGACGTTGCAGGGCAGACCTGATCGCGCGCATGGATGCCGACGACATAAGCGTCCCGGTACGACTCGAACGGCAGGCCGCCGTGATGAGCGCCGACGCAGATATAGCAATGCTCGGCTCATGGGTCGAGGCGCTCGACGGTTCGGGCGAACAATGGATGATCTCGAGGCCTCCGTGTGACGACGCGTCCATCCGCTTCATCCTCAATTACCGATGCCCGTTCCATCACCCGTCGATGATGCTCAGAAGAAGGCACCTCGAAGCCGCTGGCGGGTACCGCGCCGGCTACCGGTACGCAGAGGACTACGACCTGTGGCGAAGGATGATCAGGGAGGGAAAGGGCCTGAACCTGCCAGAGGTGCTGCTCGCCCAGCGTTATTACTCCTCCAGCACGTCGGGTCGCAACCGTCAGATTCAGCAGGCGCGTTCGGACGACATCGGCACCGAGATGTTGAGTGCCGCGCTCGGACACCCGGTGACCGCGGCAGTCGTGAGCATGCTGCGCGAACACGTGGGTCCGGCTGATCGAAGAAGAGCGGCACGCAAGGTGCTACTCGAGCTTTACCGCGAGTGCCTAGGGCGTGAGGACTTTCCCGATCGTGACGCGTTGAAAAGGGTCGCCGCCACCGAGATGATCGACTTCGCAGTTCGAAAGGGGGGCGTGCCCGGGTCTCTGGGCCTGTGGGCGGACGCGTTTCGCATCGATCGCGATCTGGCTTTTTCCCGGGGGATCGAAGAAGTGAAGGAAGGCCTCAGGCGATTGCGCAGGCGCCTCAAATGAGGGTAGTGCTCGCTTCGAGGGAGTATCCCCCCGAGACGGGATGGGGAGGCATCGGCTCTTACACCTACGCACTCGCGCACGCGCTTGCGCGCCATGGTTGCGAGGTCCATGTCGTCTCCTGCGTCGAAGGCTTCGACGAGACGACCGACGACGCCGGGATCACGATCCACCGGGTGCCCCCACCTCAACCCAGTTGGATCGACTGGCGCCTGCGTTCACTTGTTCCACAGACCGAGGCCCGCATATCTGTGGCCAGGGGTGTGGCCGCGGCGGCACGGCGAATCAAGGCGGACGTCGTGGAAGCTGCGGACTGGATGGCTGAAGGGCTGTTGACCGGGGTGGCGCCGCGGTCACCTGTCGTGGTGCACCTCCATTCCCCTCTCGACCTCGTCTCGTCGCACAGGACCGCACCGAGGACGCTCGATACGCGTCTCGCCGGTGCCCTCGAACGGCTGGCAGCGCGTAGAGCCACGGCGCTCACGGCGGCCGATCCTGATGTGCTCCGCTGGCCGGATGGCTCGAGCTGGACCAAAAGAAAAGTGGTCCGAATTCCTCCCGCCCTCACTCCCGATCTGGCGACAGGCGAAGTGGAGGTCCAACGCTCCGATCCGATGGTGGCGATGGTCGGGAGGCTCGACCAGTTGAAGGCGCCGGACGTCTTGTTGGATGCCCTGGATCTGCTCGGTGGCGAAATACCCGGATTGTCTGCCGTGTTCGTGGGCGACTCTCATTCGAGCGAGGCTCCGGACGGCACTGACTACGCCGAATGGATCAGGCGCAGAGCGGGCCGCTCCAGGCTCGATGTCGAGGTGACCGGTCCGCTCGGGCGCCCCGAGGTGATCGACCTGTACAAGAGGGCCCGGGTAGTAGCGGTGCCGAGCAGGTACGAGAGCTTCTCTATGACCGCGCTCGAAGCGATGGCCTGCGCAACGCCCGCTGTCGTCACCTCTTCGTGCGGGATCGCCCGGTGGCTCGGTACCGGATTCGTCGTTCCACCGGGAAACGCTTACGCATTGGCGGCCGCGTTGAAGCCACTTCTGTCGGACGAGGCCTCATCACGAGAGGCAGGCTTGGCCGCCCTGGTACTGGCCCGAAAAGAGTTCGACCCGATCAAGATCGCGACCGCCCGGATGAGTCTCTATGAATCTCTTGGTTGAATGGTGAGGATGCTCAAAGGCCTCAGACATCTCGCCGGCCGCGAAGACCCTTCCGCTTCTCAAGACCCATGGTCATCAGTCGACCTTGCGCACACCTTCGAATCCGGCATCACGGTGAGGGTGAAGAGCCTGAGCGACTGGTGGGTATTCAACGAAGTCTTCGTGGACCGCGACTACGACCCGGCTATCGATCTTCTGCTCGAGCGGATCGAAGCCGGTACGGCACCGTTGATCCTCGATCTCGGTGCGAACGTCGGCTTCTTCTGTGCCCGGGTCATCGACCGACTGTCTGGATCGGGCGTGGCCGGGCACCTCGTCATCGTGGAGGGAAGTCCTGCGGTCTACCGGGATCTCGAGTCCCGGCTCGAACACATGCACTCGGATCTCGTCACTGTCACACCGGTAAACGGCTTGATCGGAGCCCGCGAGGGCTTCGGAACGATCTCAGAGGTCGACTTCGGCGCTCGCAACACCGTCCACCCTGAGCACAATTCAGGTATCAAGCCCATTTCCGAGATGGCTCACCACAAGGTGCCCTTCGTAGACCTCACCGGCGTGATCGGTCCACAGCAACGGATCTCGCTACTCAAGTGCGACATAGAGGGATCGGAGGAGTCCTTTTTGGAGAACTACGCCGCGGACCTCCTTTCGCGCGCCGATGTGGCGGTGTTCGAGCTCCACCGCACCCTGTGCGACGTGTCCCGTTGTCTGGCGATCCTGGAAGAGGCCGGCCTCCGGGTGGTGACGTCGATCGCCCAGGCCGACGACACTTCACTTACTCTTCTGGTCAGAGAAGACTCGCCTTCATAGGCTCGCTGAGCGGCAGATCGGGCTCCGGGTCGCCGCCGAGCATTCCGAGGGAGCCGGCCACCCTGCGAGCGACGATGTCCCACGTGAGCAGCCGCGCGTGCTGTTGAGCCTCGAGACCGAGCACATAGGCACGGTCCGGCTCGCTCATCGCACGCATCGCCCTGATCAGCTGGTCCGGTTGGTGAGGATCCACGACGATTCCTCCGGACCCGATGGCGTCCGACGCTCCACCTATCGTCGTGCCGATACTGGGCATGCCTGCCCAGCCGGCCTCGGCATACACGATCCCAAAGGGCTCATAGGTCGAGGGCACGACAAGACAGGTGGATTCCCTGAGAAGCGATTCGAGCTTGGTACGTTCAGTTGTCACGTCGCGGCGGAGCTCGCCGTGACAGACCACTCCAGGCTGGTCGATCCTCGGATGGTCACCGACAAGATCGAGGCGCGCCTGCGGGTGATCCCTGCGAAGATCGGAGAAGGCCCCGACAACCTCATCCCCGTTCTTCCTCGTCCACCCGAGACCGACGAACAAGAAGCGTGGAGTGCTCCAGTCGCGCTGATCTACCGCGACCTGAAGGTTGCAACCGAAGCCCACCACGTGAACCTTCTCCGCATTGACGCCGTAGACCGCAAGCCCCGCCCCAGCCCACCTGCTCGCGACCAGACACGCCTTCGCTCTGCGGTAGATCTCCTTCTGCCTGCGGATCCACGACTGCTTGACCGAGGTTCTGAGCGGCGGGTAGTCCGGCATCTCGGACGCCTGCGCGACCGTCATGTCCTCGAAGGTCACGAAGTTTCCGACCGGATGCCCGAACTCGCTGCCCATCTGAACCCAGTGACTGGTCACCGGTTGGCGGGACCGGCGCATACGTGCGAGCGAGGACCGCAACAGCATCATCTCCGGCGTCTGCGCCCACGAGGCGTCCATCCGACCGGTCAGATCCATCCATCTGCGCGCCAGGTCGTTCGTCCGCTCAGAGGGCTCTGCGCTCAAGAAGAAGGGGTCGAGCCCCAGGCGCCTCAACCCCTCCGCCAGTCCTTCCGGTATGCCCGACCAACTGTCGGTCGAACCCACCAGACGGCCGACGATCCCGACCCGGGAAGGATTGGTGGCGCTATGCGGCATGTTTCGGTTCCTGAATATCGATGGACTGCGGCTTGGCCAGGTGTACCGAATCCGGCACCGATATAACCTTTGTGAGGTGGCGGCCTCCAGTGCGGAAGAGGCTATCTGGACGTCCAACATTGCTTCTTTCGAAGCTGTCAGAGAGGTGACGATTCCCTTTTATCTCGGCCCACCCGTACGTCCGCACCTGCCCACCGCTGTAGCGCGATCGGTTCTGCGCCCTTTCTTGACCGGCTCCAGCCTGGCGTCTCATCTGAGCCCCCGCGACATCCTGTCCTTCAACATCTGGCAGGACACCGCCCGGATCTTCGGCATCAGGAAGGTCCTGAATCCCGACGGATCGCCTTCGCTGCTCACCCACTCGCTTCCGAAGTCCCAAGCTCCGAGGACCGCCGCCCCGCCGTCTGTCGGGCTGGCAATGATGGTCCAAGACGAGGAGAAGCGCCTCGCCCGTTGCCTGGAGTCAGTCGCCGGTTGGGTCGCCGAGATCGTGATCGTGGACGGCGGCTCGCGCGACTCCACCATTGACATCGCCAGGAGCTTCGGGGCACACGTCATCGAGCGAAGGTTCGACGGCAACTACGGAGCCCAGAGAAACGAGGGGTTGAAGATCGTCCGGACCCCGTGGGTTCTGATGCTCGACGCCGACGAGGTCCTCTCCGAAGACTTGCCTCCGATGCTCGACCAGGTTGCTTCGTGCGGCAATGTCGACGGCGCGTACATACACCTCCTCAACAAATTGGGCGACGACACCCAGCCGTGGTTCTGGCCGGATCGCAAGATGCGATTCTTCAAATCCGGCCGGCTTTACGCGGGGCGCATTCACGAAAAGGTTCAGGGGATCAAACGCGCCGCATATCTGCCGATGTCAGGTCCGTTCATCCACCATCACAAGTCGATGGCCGAACAGTGGGACCGCGAGAAGCAGTACCTGGAGATGGACCCCACCTACTACTCAGACGAGGATGCCAAGCGCATCAGGCAGTGGAGGTCAGGCACAGGCGATGCACCGGCCTGAACCGAACGGTTCCGGCCCCCGCACCGGTCGATCGGACCTCATCGGGCGGAAGTGGCACGGTGCGATGGTCAGGGCTTCCGGAGCATTGTGTCGATTGCCGGAGAAGAACCGGGGCATCGCACTGACGTTCGACGACGGGCCTCACCCCGTCTACACCCCGCCTGTGCTCGATGCTCTTCGCTCCGCCGGGGTCAGCGCCACGTTCTTCTTCATCGGGGAGCGCGTCGAGGCACATCCGGAGATCGTAAGAAGAGCAAGAGAAGAGGGACACCTGATCGGGTCTCATTCGTTCTCCCATTTTGGGCCAGCGGAGCGCTCCGTCGGATCGCTCGTCTCTGATTACCGCCGCGCACGCGTTGTCCTGGAACGGATCATCGGCAAGCCGTGTCCCGATTTCCGCCCCCCTTACGGAACGATCAATACGGCCAACATGTTGGCTATGAGGCGCCTGGGGTTGAAGCCATGGTTGTGGTCGGCTGAGGCCGGCGATTGGCGAGAGGGCGCATCGGCGGACCGATTGCTCGAGGCGCTGAGTGACCTCAGCACCAGCGACATCGTCTTACTGCACGACGGAGTCGGGGATCACGGACCCGGCATCTCTAAAGAAAGATGGGCCACCGTCACATTGATCGAGGGGCTGGTTAAGACATTGACCGAACGGGGAATGAAGTTCGTCACCCTGGACGGCGGTGACGCTTGATGTTCATGACCCAGAAGGGCACAGCTTGAGTTTGAGAGTCATAGGTGCCGGCCTCGGAAGAACCGGAACCACCTCGTTGCGAGACGCTCTTTCACAGCTACTGGAGGGCCGCTGCTATCACTTCGAAGACGTGATCGCCATCCCCGAGCATGCTCACATCTGGATGGAAGCTGTTGAAGGCAAAATTCCGAACTGGGATCGCATTTATTCCGGTTACGTCGCGACCACGGACTGGCCGGGTGCCGCTTTTTGGAGCGAGCTTTATGAAGCAAATCCCGGAAGCATCGTGCTGCTTTCGCGGCGCGCCAACAGCACGGAATGGTTCGACAGCGTGAAGGACACCATCGAACCACTGATGACACGATCGTCCGACGAACCCGAAGCGCCATGGCATCTCATGGCCCAGGAATTGCTCCGGGTGCGCTTCGTGCCCGTTCCATTCGACAGGAGCGATGCCGAGGCAGCTTACGAACGACACAACGCCACCGTTCGGGCATCGGTGTCCCCCGAGCACCTTCTCGAGTGGATGCCGGGCGACGGCTGGGAGCCGCTGTGTGAATTCCTGGGAGTTGAAGTTCCCGCCGCTCCGTTCCCCCACACCAACACCAAGAAGGAGTACCGGGAGTCTCTGGCGAGGGCGGGAACCGTTGATCCCGAGGTTCGAGCGCCCGGAGGGACGGTCATGCGCATCCGCTCGGCGATCACCAACAGGGTCAGGCGATCCTGAACGCGGCTCGGGTTTCGAGCGTGGCCAATCAGGGAATTGGCAAATGTTTTCGCCATTTCAGCGTTCCAGAGTCGATTCGGGAAAGACCCGGGCCGTCAAGTAATCTTTTATAGGTGGAGGGCGGCTACATGCGGATTGCCGTGCGGCGGTGGCCTGCTGTTCTCGTGTGCCTCATCGTCGGCGTCGGTGCGGCTTACGGGATAACCCACAGCATCGCCAAGTCGTACCAGGCGAACAGTCAGATATTTGTCAACGTTCTCGGTGGGAACAGCGTTTCTGGTGCACTCGACGCAGCCCAACTTTCTTCCCAGCTGATCCAGAGCTACGCGTATGTGGCCGAGTCGAGCTCGGTAGTGAACCAGGTTCAGTCGGACCTGTCTTTGGCCTCGGCTCCATCGATCTCAGCGACGGCGGTCCCCGGCACTCTTCTGATCAACATGTCGTCGACGGAGCCGAGCCCGGCTCTCGCCCAGTCGGTTCTTGCATCCGCCATGAAGGTGTTCGCCGTCTCCCTCAAGAGCTACCAATCGGGGAACGGAACATCGGTACTAGTTAGAACGGTTCAGCCGGCCTCGGCATCTTTAGATCCGATCAGCCCGAAGCGAAGCGACAATCTCATCTATGGCGGCGCGAGCGGGCTCGTTGTCGGCCTGGTGCTCGCGTGGTTACTGGAGCTCTTCGACAAGTCCTTCCGTGATCCTTCTGACCTCGAGGGCTTCGACGTCGGACCGTTGCTCGGTCGAATCCCGCGACTTAAGGGCGTCCGCGGATTCGACATAGTGCTTGACGGAAGCACCGATGCAAACGGGATGGAGGCTTACACGGCCCTCGCCGCGTCGCTGCGGTTCATCGATCCAGGAAAACCCTTAAAGACCATTCTCTTCACCTCCCCGGGAGACAACGACGGAAAGACCACCACCGTCGCCAACCTGCTCGGTGCTCTCGTCCACGCGGGCGAAGAGACGATCGGCGTCGACCTGAACCTCAGGAACCCGAAGCTGGCAGCCGCCTTCGGGATCACGACCGGTCCCGGACTCACAGCGGTCGTAATCGGTGCCGAACCGGTGGGAAGAGCGCTTCGATGGAGCCGTGGGCTCGGGATCCTTCCCCCGGGGACCCTTCCTCCCAATCCCTCTGACGTCGTGGCCTCCGTGCCGACCGCAGTCCTCCTTTCGGAGCTCGCCGAGCGCACCGACCGGGTTCTGATCGACGCACCCGGCGTGATGACAGCCAGCGACCCATTGACCCTCGCCCCGTTGGCCGACGGTGTGGTGCTGGTGCTCCGACCCGGAACGACAAAGCGCGGCGATATCGCGGAGGCCTGCAGGCGACTCGACCTCGTTGGCGCCCGCGTGATCGGCCACGTCATCAATGTGTCGACTTCACGATCGGCCGTTCAGGCTCCGAGCACGCAACGGCGGGCAAACGAGCTCCACCTGCACACGGCGGACCTCCAATTGCTCGCCGGCGGATCCGGACGGTCGGCATGAGCCCAGGCCGGCGCCGCAGACCTGAGTCACTGCGATTCGAGATCAAGTCAGACGACAGCTGGGACTTCTACGTCGCTGGGGACAACCGTTCAGTGGGCACCAACGGGAGAGCACCGATCAGGTCGTCGGAACGCAAGACCAGGCCGAACAATCCCGGCGGCACCGCCACTCCAGCATCTTCTTCGTCTCCCTCACCTTCAGCATCTGCAATTGCACCGTTTATCGACGAACTGACAAAGATCGTCGAACGCCTCGAAGCCGCAGTGACGAAGATCGAATCTCAGGCGAACGAAATACGCGTTCCACGCCTTCCCGAGATTCCTCGTTACAACCGGCCTTGATCGGGCGTTGCGACGGATCGCTTTCGTTTTCGCGGCGTTGATCCATTAACCGATCCCCCTAAGGCAACCCGGCGCATCCCTGCCTCGTCAGGAGTATGTTGCTTGACGCGTTGAGCAACGCAGGAATCGTGAAAAGGGGTTACACGATGGGTCGTTTGACAGCTCGCACGGGGGTTCTGTCCCTTGCTCTCGTAATCGGCATTACTCTTGCCGTGCCTTTGGCGTGGGCCGGTGCGCAATCAGCTTCGAATGGTCCATCGCTCGTTCCCGCCACATCGTGGGGTCTCATATCGGTCGCGCAATCCTCTGCGAGCAACATCATGGCGGTGGGATATTCCTTAGAGCCCACAACTGCACCAGTGGGGCTTCTGTACAACGGCGACTCATGGACCGTCACACCGATGCCGCACCCCTCGGGCGGAGCGTTGCTCTACTCCGTGACGAGCGTTCCCGGAACCGGGGACTTCATCGCCGGCGGTGAGACCTGCAACGCGACCGCCTGCACGCAGGCATACCTGCTCGAATGGAACGGCTCGTCATGGACCCACATGCCTCTTCCGGCTCTCACCAATTCCACCGACATCGCAAGCGTGAGCGCCTCAGGTCCGAACGATGCCTGGGCTACGGGACAGACCTGCAACAACACCAAGTACACCTGCAAGGTCCTGCTTCTTCATTGGAACGGCTCTGCTTGGTCGAAGACCACGCTTCCCGGTTCGATCAATGACATCTACCCAGACATCTACGGCGTCGATGACATCTCCCCGACCGACGCGTGGGCCGTGGGCGAAAGCTTCCTCGGAGCGCTCGCACTCAACTGGAACGGTCACAAGTGGTCGAACGTTCCTTCACCGGGTACGGGCGGCTTCACAGAAGGCTTCACCGCCGTGTCCGGAATCCCGAGCACTTCTGAGATCTGGACCATCGAGGCCGCATCCGGCGGGCAGCTCATGGAAAAGTGGAATGGAAGTAGCTGGCGCGGATTCAACCTCCCCGGGTATGTGCCGGGTGGGTACTCGACGGACGACTACGACGGGGTAAGCGCCTCTTCCACCTCCAATGCCTGGGTGGTCGGTGACTACTTGTCGAAGTCCGGAACAGAACCGGCGCTGACCGCGCAATTCAACGGGAAGACCTGGACCCAGGTGGCCACGCCGAACAGCCACCCGACTGACGAGTTGTTCAGCGTGACCGCCTCCGGCGCCGGAGCGATCACCGTTGGAGTCGGACTTTCCCCGCTCGAGCCGAATATCGCAACCGGGCTCGTCTACACCTGGGGCGGCACCTCGTGGACATCGACCAAGGTCCCGACGCCCGACGTTCCCTCAGGCTCGACCGAGCACGCCGGCAGATTCACCGAAGCCAAAAAGTTCTGATCCCAGTAAGCGCAGTTCGAAACTGAATAGGGAAGAATCGTCGTAACGTGCTCACGCCGTTCGACGACTTCCCCATTCACCAGTCAGCGGATCCGATCGCCCACCCGGCGAGCGGGGACCCGAATCAGTACGACCGTTACTTCTTCAACGGTCATAGAACCGACTGCGGTCTTTATTTCGCCGCCGCGATGGGGCATTACCCGGTGCGCGGAGTGATCGATGCCGCATTCAGCGTCGTGACTGACGGAGTCGAGCATTCGATCTTCTCCTCGGGACTGATGCCGCTCGACAGGTCGACCGCGGTGGGTCCGATCCGGGTCATCGTGGTCGAGCCATTGAGGAAGCTTCGCTTCATCGTGGATCGAAACGAGCATGGGATCGAAGCCGATCTTCTTTTCGAGGCCGCTTCGGTAGCTATCGAAGAACCGCGTCAGCAGCGCTACCGCGAAGACGGCGTCGTGCTGACAGACCACACGCGCCTCACCCAGTGGGGCAACTGGACGGGTCGCATCTCGGTGGACGGAAACGAGACAACCGTCGCACCCGCAGAAACTCCCGGCACCCGCGACCGGTCCTGGGGGGTGCGGCCAGTCGGAACACAGGTCGCCACCAACAGGCCTATGGGAATCCCGAACCTTTTCTGGCTGTGGGCTCCTCTTCACTTCGACGACGGGTTCACCCACCTCGCTATCCACGAGCACCCTGACGGGAGCAGATGGGTGGAGACGGCCCTCACCCTCGATCGCATCGGGCCTTCAGACCCGGTGACCGGTAGAGCCGGCGTTCACGAGTTGAGCGACATCCGCTACGAGATCGACTGGGTCCCTGGTACCCGCGACATGACGTCCGCCGTGTTGCACTTCACGGATCAAAAAGGCGCCCATGTGACCATCGAGTTGGAAAAGGCGTTCACCTTCCGGATGCGCGGGATCGGGTACCTGCATCCCTACTGGTCTCACGGCAGCATCCACGGTGACCTCGAGACTGGAAGGGAGTCAATCGCGTTGACGGATTTCGACCCCGTCGACCTCAGCTCGATCCATTACCAGACCGTGGTGCGGGCGCGGATGGGCGACAAGGTCGGCGTCGGCGTTCTCGAGCAATTCACGATGGGCCCCCATGACCCCACCGGTCTGCACGGGTTTTTGGACGGCTTCAGCTCCTAGGCACGCGGCCGCAGCTTCTGCGGGTCGTAGATCGCCAAGGGACCGACAGTCGCCGAGATGTTGCCTTCTCCCATCTCCACCTCGACGCGCTCTCCCTCTCGCGCCACCTCTTTGTCCAGTATCGCAAGCCCGATAGGACCGAATTTCGGACTCGTGGTCGGACTGGTCAGTGTTCCGACAGATTCGCCGTCGCGCGTCACATCGACCCCGTACTCGGGAAGCTCGTCGGTCTCGAGCACCAGCGTCTTGAAACGCCGCGGAGGGTCCGCTGCAACGCCCTTCAGAGCATCGCTTCCGATGAATTCGACCTTCCCGAGTGCGACAAAGGGGTCAAAGGACAGGTCATATGGCGTGATCTCGTGCGTCTCGTAGTCGTACTCCAATACGACCAGCCCGGCTTCGACCCTCAGGATCTCGATCACTCCGACTCCGAAGGGCTGCGCTTTCAGGTCCGAGGTGGCCACGGTCCACAGATCTGCCGCGTGCTCCGGCTTGCAAAAAAGCTCGTAACCGAGCTCGCCCCCGAAGCCGGTGCGCGACACCACGCAGGGAACGCCGCCGACGGTCGTCGGCTCGGGGAGGAACCTGAAGTACCCGAGGTCCGATATGTCCGCTTCACAAAGTGGTGCCAGCGCTTCACGGGAGCGGGGACCCTGCAGTCCGATGTGCGGCATGGAGAGGGTTACCGCTTCGATCTCCACGTCCAGACCGGATGTGGCCTCGGCGAAGTGCTCCGCATGGTCCGATCCGTTCGTCATCACCCACACGCGGTCGGCAAGCCTGAACACAGTCCCGTCGTCGATCATCAACCCGTCGGCATCGCACAAAGCTCCGTAGCGCACCTGACCGACCTGCAGACCGAGGATGTTGGCCGTATGGACACGCTGAGCGGCAGCTAGTGCGTCGGTGCCCCTGAATTCCCACTTGTTCAGTGGAGATACGTCCCACACCCCGAGGTCGGTTCTGACCGCGTGATACTCCGCTGCTTCGTCACCGAATCCTTCTGTCCACCACCACCCGCCCTCCTCCATGAAGGTGGCGCCTGATGCGGCGGCAATGTCGTAGAACGGGCTGCGGATCGATTCGGCTTCCATCGGCCGAACCTTAGGTCCGGTACCGCGGTTGCGCTCCCGGTGGAGCCCTGCAGAGTAGACAAGGGATATGGTCGTGAAGATGGGAGGCTTTCTCAAAGGGAGAAGACTGACCACGGTCGCGGCCATGGGACTCGTCGTGCTCGCCGCGGCGTGCGGTTCGGATGCCAGTGGATCTCCTCCTCCTTCCAGCACAGCCCCGTCGCCGGTCGAGTACTACGTGTCATTGGGTGACTCGTATGCCGCGGGATACCAACCGACCGGTGCGAATTCGGGTCACACCGACACGAACGGGTTCGCCTATCAGGTGGTCGGTCTCGCCGCGTACAAGGGTTACCACTTCAAGCTCGTCAACTTCGGGTGCGGAGGCGCCACGACGACGTCGATCATCGACTCCGTGGGCTGCCCGCAGGTGCTGCTCGGTCCCGGGGCTACCACGTACCCCACACAGACACAGGCGGCCGCGGCGGAATCCTTCCTCCGAACGCATCGCGGGAAGGTCCGTCTGATCACCATCTCCATAAGCGGGAACGACGTAACCCACTGCGCTTCGGTGGCACAGCCGATCCCGTGTGTTGTGGCTGCGGTCACGACCATAAAGAAGAACGTCAGCAATCTGCTGAGCCGTGTCCGCGCCGCGGCAGGACCCGGTGTCCAGATCGTCGGAACGACATACCCCGACGTGATCCTCGGCGAGTACCTGTCGACGAGCGCGGCGGCCAAGAACATCGCCACACTTTCGGTGACCGCGTTCAAGGACCTGATCAACCCTGCGCTCAAAAAGGCGTACCAAGCGGTCGGTGGAGACTTCGTCGACGTGACCGCGGCGACGGGGGCGTACGGATCGATGACTCAGACCACTGACCTTGCCCCCTACGGCGTGATCCCGGTCCCTGTGGCCAAGGTGTGCGAGCTCACCTATTTCTGCCAATACCAGAACATCCACCCGAAGACGGCCGGCTACAAGGTCATCGCCGAGCTCGTCGTGGGCACGCTTCCGCCGCTAACCGGCTCGCCGACGTCCTAAGGGGTCGCACCGCGTCGTCTCAGGTACCGTTGCCCGGTGCTCGGCCAGAGACGCAGATCGGCTGTCTCCCTATTCGCAGTCACGCTGATCTTCGCGGGCGTGCTCGCAGCCTGCGGAAGCCCGCCGAGTACGACCAAGAACGCAAAGTCTGATTCGACCCGGATCTCGACGGAGCTCGTCTCCGACCCGGCGTCACTCGTGAATCCCATGGCCGGCACAGGTTCCGGTGGCACGTATCCCGGAGCGATCAGCGAGTTCCCCGGTGCAGATGTGCCTTTCGGGATGATCCAGTGGAGTCCGGACACCGCGCCTGACCGCCTTGACGGGAGCGGCTATTCCTATTCGGACTCGCATATCTCGGGGTTCAGCCTCACCCACCTGAGCGGGCCGGGGTGCCCCATGTACGGGGACGTTCCGATCCTTCCCACCGTAGGCGCCATTCCCAGTCGTCCCGTCAACCAGAACGACACCTTCAGCCATTCCCACGAGTCGGTGGCTCCCGGTCGGTACTCCGTGCGCCTCGGTCCATCCGGGATCGACATGGCGGTCTCGGTGACGATGCGAAGCGGAATATCGACCATCACTTTTCCGAAGACAACTTCCGCCAATGTGCTGTTCAAGGTGGCAGACAGCGCCAATCCGGTCACCGCTTCCGCAGTGAAGATGGTGGGTGACGACGAAGTCACCGGACAGGACACCAGCGGTGCCTTCTGCCAGACCGGAACCAATTACACGCTCTACTTCGTCGCAAAATTCGACCGACCGTTCGATCGCACCGGGACCTGGGCGAACAGCATCGACGCACCCGGTTCGAAGCAGTGCGTCGGCGCAACGTGTGGCGGCTACGTCACATTCGACACGACTGATGACCCAACCGTAGCGATGAAGGTCGGCATCTCGTTCGTAAGCGTCGCCGACGCGGAACAGAACCTTGTCGCAGAGGACCCCGGGTGGTCACTGCAGAAGGTCGAGGCACAGGCGACCGACAGTTGGAACCAGATCCTCAGCCGGATACGCATTGGCGGAGGGACTCTCGACGAGCAGAAGACCTTCTACACGGCCCTCTACCACTCGTTGCTCCACCCGAACGTGGTGAGCGACGTCAACGGCGATTACTACGGGGCCGATTCGAAGATCCACCAGTCATCAAGGCCTCAATACGGCAACTTTTCGGAGTGGGACATCTACCGCTCCGAGATACAGCTGCTCAGCGTCGTCGCTCCGCAACAAACAGGCGACATGATGCAGTCGCTCGTCAACTTCGCAGATCAAAACGGGTGGCTTCCCAAGTGGGAAGTGGTCGGGGGCGACGCCAACCAGATGAACGGTGACTCGATCGATCCGGTCATAGCCACCGCATACGCGTTCGGAGTTCGCGACTTCGACGCGTCAGCCGCTCTACAAGCGATGGTCAAGGGCGCCACGGAGAACGAAACCGGCCACGGCTTGGAATTCGAGCGCCAGTATCTGGACGAGTACATCGAGAACCACTATGTCGGCTCCAGTTCTTTGGATCTCACCTCCATCAACTACTCGGACGGCAGCTCCGTAACTCTCGAATACGCGGTCGACGACTTCGCCATCGCGCAGTTGGCGCAGTCTCTCGGCGACACTTCGGTCTACGACACGATGATGCAGAGATCGCACAACTTCGAGTACCTGGTGAACCCGGCGGTGGGCTACATGGAGGGACGTAACACCGACGGCACATTCCCCGAGGGACCGGCATTTCAGAAGGCTCTATTCGAGCCCGGCGGTGAGCAGGGATTCGAAGAAGGAAATGCCATCCAATACACCTGGACCACTCCTCAGGACCTCGACGCGCTCGGTAATCTCATCGGCGGCGACGCAAAGGTGGTGGCGGAGCTCAACGCCTACTTCACCCATCTCAACGCAGGCCGGTACGAGCCCTATGACTGGGCGGGCAACGAACCGAACCTGTGGGCTCCTTGGATGTACAACTTCTTCGGAGCGCCATGGCGGACGCAGTCGGTGGTGCGGCGGATCGTCACCACCGAGTACAGCAACAACCCCGTGAACGAGCCAGGGAACGACGACCTCGGAGCGATGTCCTCGTGGTACGTGTGGGCGGCCATGGGCATATTCCCGATCACGCCGGGAACCGCGAACCTGATGATCGCAAGCCCGCTGTTCCCCGAGGTTCGTCTCGAGCTCCCCGACTCGAAGACGCTCTCGATACATGCTCCCGGCGCCACGGCTGCTACGCCCTATGTGCACGCCTTGAAGGTGAGTGGCGTCTCTCAGCCGCCTGTTTCCGCCTCGTGCGGAGCCACTGCATCTTCAAATGCCAAATCTTCTGGTGCTGGGTCTTCGGGTGCCGGGTCTTCATCAGTCACCGCCTGGAACGTGCCCTGGCTCCCGGCCTCGGCTCTCACGACAGGCGCGGAGCTCGACTTTTCAGTTTCCTCCACCCCCGATCAGAGCTGGGCTGCGTCTCCCTCTGATGCGCCTCCTTCATACGGACAAGGTCGGGTGAGCGCGGTCGGTTTCTCTCTACCTAGCGGCGGCACCACCGTTTCGGCCGGACAGGCGTCGACGGTCGAGCTCGGTGTGCAGCAGGTCGCGTTCGGGGAGCCGGGCATCACCTGGTCCGCCAAGACGACGGGGCCGGTAACAGTGAGTCCGTCATCCGGGTCATTCGATCCAAGCCAGGCGAGCGCCAGTTGCGGAGCGCCGCCGCGCGAGCTCGAGACCCTTCACGTGTCAGGCACGAAAGCGGGCACGGCCCAGATATCGGTGACAATGACAGATGCGTCGGGCCTGTCACTCCCGCCCGTCGTCATGGATGTCAAGGTGAGCGGCTGAAGGTCCTCAGCTCTTGAAGCGGTCGAGCTCCTGCCTTCTGATGTTGACGAACCGGTTCACCCAGTCCGGAGCCCTGGCCTTTACCAGGCTCCCCTGTTCCTGAGACAGGCGGCCCGCGGACACTTCGTTGTCTATCCGGGTCATCACGTCTGATAGGACGGCGTTGATCACCTGATCCAAACGGACTCCCCGTTCGTCAGCCATCACCGCGATCGATTGGCCTGCGCCGAACTCGCGCCTGACCGATACCGCATCGATCCCGATCATCTCAGCTGCGATCTTGAATTCATCTTTCGCCATAGGGCGCAAGACCTGCCGGGTGATCAACCGGCCCGGATAGACGACGTTCCGACCACTCTGACCTGTACCGGTCGACCGTCGTTGAGTGCGTCTCACAGGTGACGGGACAAGAAGCAGGATTCGCAGACCGACCAGAACGGCGACGATGAGCCCCACCACATAGTCCTTGCGCAGCAGCAGCACGACGACGAGCGAGAGGGACACCGCGATCATCACCCAGCGCACTACCCACACGTTCCTGCGCCGTCGAGCGATCACCTGCCCGTCGGTCTGCACCGCGCAATTAGAGCACCATCACCTGAGAGCCGTCCGAGGGCCTGGGATCGGTGCGGGGCGAGCGTTAGGCTCCGGCTCGATGGACCCCCTGGTCAACGACCTCGCCGCCGAGCACGCTCAAGTGCGAACCATGCTTGCAGGGCTTCCGGACGCCCAGTGGAATGCGGCGACACGCTGCGAGGGTTGGGACGTCGCTGATGTGGTGCTCCATCTGGCTCAGTCAGACGAGCTCGCCATCGCCAGCGCCTCGGCCGACTTTTTGGGAGCCGTCTCCAGCTGGTCCGAAGCCCTGGATGGTGGATCGCGATCAGTAGACGAAGGTGTCGACCGACTCGTCAGTAACCAGCGCGGAATGCCCATCCCCGAACTTCTGGCCCGGTGGTCCGACAACGCGGACAGGCTGGTCCAGACGCTGAACGCCATGAACCTGTCGGAGCGTGTCGAGTGGGTCTCCGGGCCGATGTCCGCGCGCAGCCTTTGCGCCACGCGCATCTCCGAGACCTGGATCCACGGAGGTGATATCGCCGGAGCTGTCGGCATAACGCTTGCGCCAACCGACCGGATCAAGAGCATCGCCCGGCTGGCGTGGCGCACCCTTCCGTACGCCTTCACGAAGGCCGGCAAGACGATTACGGGTCCTGTAGCCCTGCATCTGACGTCACCTTCAGGTGAGGTCTGGGCCTTCGAGTCCGACGAACCTGCGGTAACGACGATCACCGGAACCGCGGCCGATCTTTGCGACGTCGCCTCCCAGCGAACGACCGCCGAGCACACCTCACTCGTAGGTACCGGTCCCGACGCACAAGACGTTCTGCGCTTCATCCGCACATACGCCTGACCGACATCGGAGGGCATCAGGTATCCTGGTTGACGTCACGGGCTGACCAGACGGGAAGAGCTTGAAGGCTCCGGCTTGTGTCGAAAAGCAACCTCTTTTCGACGCGCCAAAAGGAGCCTTCAAATGTTCGAGAACGAGTCAGTACTGTCATTTCCCAAGATCGAGTTGCACGTCCATCTCGAAGGGACAGTGGGTCCGAGGGACCTGCTCGAGATGGCAAGGCGCAACGGGGTAGGCCTCCCCGCCGACAACGAAGACGACCTGGCCGGTCTGTACGTCTACCGCGACTTCGAGCACTTTCTCGAGTTGTGGTTGATGACCACATCTGCCATCCGCACCGAGCGGGATTTTCGCCAAGTGGTGCTCTCTTATGCGCGAATCGCCGCATCACATGGCGCCGTTTACATAGAAGGCATCTTCTCCCCGGCTGAACGCACCAACGACAACGCCTCTTGGGACGAGGTCTTCGCCGGTTTCTGCGACGGAGCCGCGGAAGCCAAAGAGCTGACCGGCGTCGAGGTCCGATTGACCACCGACATCGGCAGGGGCATGGACATCGATACTGCGATCCGGACGGCGACGTATTCGGTGAAGTACCGAGACAGAGGAATCGTAGGTCTGGGCCTAGGCGGACCAGAAGCGCAGTACCCTGCCGCGCCGTACCAGAGGGCCTTTCTGATCGCCAAGGAGGGTGGCATCGGATCCGTCCCCCATGCCGGTGAGGCCGCAGGAGCCGCATCGGTGCGCGAAGTCGTGGAGGTTCTGCATGCCGACCGCATCCGTCACGGGATAAGGGCCTTGGAGGATCCAGGTCTCGTGCGCGAACTCGCGGCCAGAGGGATCGTCAGCGATGTGTGCCCGATCTCGAACCTCAGGACCGGAGTGGTGAAATCACTCCAAGAGCACCCGCTTGCCGCCATGATCGGTGCCGGACTGCTGTGCTCCATCGGCACCGATGATCCGGCCATGTTCGATACAGACCTGTCACGCGAATACGAGACTGCGGCTTCGATCGGGTGCTCGCCCGAGCAGGCGTTCCGTGCCGGCGTTCAAGGCGCTTTATGCGACGACATGACGCGATCGGCTCTTAGAGAGACCGGGGCAAACTTCGGCTGGATTCACAAGTAGACGCATCGGCGTTCCAAGCGGCGAGCATGGTTGCGCTCCCCTCTCGGCATCGTCCGCCGTCTCCAGCAACAGGGGTCCTGCGAAGTGAGAGTCGGCAACATCGGAGGTCTGTGGAACCCACAGATGCCGCTTGGCGTAGGAAACCTCCTTCCGGGGCCCGGAGTCGGCACATACACACTGGGTTCCGACGGGATGGTGAATCTCCGATATGTCAGACAAGACAACCGATCCGTCGATCTGTCAGGACCGATTCCACATCAGCTCGTCGGCAAGGGCTCGGATGCCGATGCGGGACTACGGCAAACAAGGAAGCTGAAACGGCGTTTCCTCGCCGCGTACCTGGGAACGATTCTGGTTGCGTTCGTGGCAACTTCCGTTGCCTGGTCGGGTTCATGGGGTGAGCGCGTGATCGCGGCATTGTGGCGGCATTCGCAGCGATGATCCTGTGGGTGGTGATCATCCGGATGGCTCAGGTCGGGTGGGCGATCCGCTCAGCGATTTCGCACAAGTAGCCAGCCCGGTCAGGACAACGTCGGAAGGTCCAGGTCAGGCACGAGACCCAACCGTTGTATCCCGCTCACCCGGCCCAGCCCTGGCAAGTTCACCCTCCGCGAACCCAGCACCGTCACCCACGGGGGAAGGATCTGAGCGCTGTAGCCGACCGAAAGAAGCTCTCCCGGGCGCGCTGCCTGGCACAGGCGTGCCGCCAGGTTGGTGGGTCCGCCGATGTAGTCCTCGCCGTCGATCATCAGAACCTTGCCGTTGGCTACCCCGCCGCGCAACCCCAGCACGCTTGCGTCGTAACGCCCGATGACCTCGGCTGCCATGGCGATGGTGGGTGTGACCTCGACGCCGATGATCATCGCTCCGTCGCCGAGCCACTTGGCGACCCTGACGCCGCGCCTGACCGCCAGCTCGCGTACCAGGGTCCTGAACCGCGCGATCGCATCTACCGCCGCGTGCTCGCCGTGGGTGGCGATAAAGCTGGTGAAACCGCACAGGTCGACAAATGCGAACGCCCTGTCGATAGGCACGATGGCCTCTGCGATGTCGCGCGGGGCCTCGACCCCGCGCGCAGCCGGCGCCGTTCCCACCGTCCCGGGCGGTGCGATATCCGGGCCGCTACCGATGCCGGCGAACCCTAGGCGCGCTGCAACCACTTGCCCGGTGGCGCGGGCATGATCGACCAGACCGCGCGTGTGGTCGGACTGTTCATGCTCTTCTTCGTAAACGGGCGACCCGGGGTCTTCTTCCTCGGTCAACTCGTGCTCCGTGGTGTCGGTCATCTTCGAATATGACCTTACCGGGACCCCGGTGCCAGGACTGAACATGCAGCTGGGGGCCATGATCGGACCTGTTGCTCACTTGTCGGAGTGCGCCCCCGATTTCGGCGGCCTTGGGCGTTCTCGGGGATCAATCATTTCCGTCATTACCTACGTAAATGCACGTGTGGGTGAGCTACGCGCAGATGCGCATACCGCGAATATCGAAACTCTTGGTACGCCGTTAACCCACGATGAAATCATGCTGAGCGTTCGATCCCCAATGTTGCGCCATGTACGGAAATCCTTGAAATAAAAGGGGGAAATACAGAGTCCCATCCACCTGTCGCGAGCAATTTTTATCTAACTTGCGATCACACAATGTCATTTACCTCGCGTTTGACGCGAACGATCATCGGCGGATCACTTTTCGTTCGCATCGTTCTCCTAGCGATCGCGCTCGCGATTCCGGGAGTACTGATCTCTGCTCTCGACGGCAACGGCCACCAGATCGACAACCTCGCGAGCACGGACACGGGGCCATACGCGATCCCGTGGTTCTTATTGAACAACCCGACGCCGAGCGACGCCATGATTCTCGGTTCGACGTGCACGGACGCCTGGAATTGCTGGCGGGACGGAGCCGTCGTCGTCTCCGGGAACAATCAGGAGTTCGACGGGGTCATGGAGCACTTCGACGGATCGGCGTGGACCGCAGTTCCTACCGAGGCACCTCCGAGTGGAAGCTGGCTACTGACGTCAGTCACCTGTGTCACCGCGGATGACTGCTGGGCTGCGGGCGCGATTCCTACCGGCCCCACCCCGACTCCGCTGGTCGAGCAGTGGAACGGCAGCACCTGGTCGATCGTCCCGACCGGTCCAGCGTCGGGTTACCTCCTCGGAGTCGGTTGCGCCGGCGCAGACAGTTGCTTCGCAGTAGGCTCCAACGTCGACAGTTCGGGAAACGCATCGACAGCTCTCATGGAGCAGTGGAACGGAAGCACCTGGACGGTCGTCAACCTTCCCGACACCGGACAGACCTACAGCGCACTCAACAACGTGACGTGCGCCACAGCATCCGGATGCTGGACGGTGGGATGGTCGGGTCCGAACCAGGCGACCGGCAACTTCTTGCCCATATATCCCTCCGAGATCGGAGGGAACGCCCTCATCGAACAGTGGAACGGTTCATCCTGGGCGATCGTGGCAAGCCCGCAACCCGTCGGCGGCAGTTACCTCGGTGGTGTCACCTGCGTGGGGGCGGCCGATTGCTGGGCGGTGGGATCCGTTACCAACGCCACCGGCTTGGCCGACACAGCTCTCGTCGAGCAGTGGACCGGTACGGCGTGGAACGAGATGGCGACCCCGCAACTCGACTCCCAACCCGGCGTGCTCCTCGAGAGCGTCACGTGCGTAAGCGCGTCGTACTGCCAGGCCGTCGGCTCGAGCGGCGAAGAAAACGGGATCACCCAGGGGGCTGCGCCTGCCAGCGCCTTCTGGAACGGGTCCACCTGGTCGACCGTTCAGGTGGGAGGGACGTTCACGGTCGGATTGCTCAACTCCGTCGCCTGCGCCGGCGACGCGCAGTGCTTCGCCTCAGGTCTCCAGTTGGTCCCGCAAAGCCAGAACACGAACTTCGGGGGCATCCTCGAAGCAATGCCGGTGCAGCAGGGCTACTTGATGACCGGATCCGACGGCGGTGTTTTCAGCTTCGGCGAAGCACTGTTCTCCGGATCGGAGAGCGGCCGGCGTCTCGCCGCGCCGGTCATCGGCGTCGCAGCTGTTCCTGACGACACGGGTTACTGGTTGGTGGGCGCGGATGGCGGCGTGTTCTCCTTCGGGGGCGCCAGGTACTTCGGCTCTGAAGGTGGCCGACATCTGGCGGCGCCGGTAGCGGGCATGGCCCCGACTGCGGACGGGAACGGCTATTGGATGGTCGCCTCCGACGGTGGGGTGTTCAACTTCGGCGATGCCGGCTTCCGCGGCTCGGAGGGCGGTCACCACCTGGCGGCACCCGTGGTCGGGATCACCGGCACCTCCGACGACGGCGGTTACTGGTTGGTCGGCTCCGACGGCGGCGTGTTCTCGTTCGGTGACGCCTCCTATCTCGGATCAGAAAGTGGAAAGTCGCTGAACGCTCCGATCGTCGGGATCGCATCCACCCCGGACGGTAAGGGCTACTGGCTGGTCGGATCGGACGGAGGGGTCTTCACCTTCGGGGATGCCGGGTTCTTCGGTTCTGAGGGCAGCCAGCATCTGACTTCGCCGATCGTCGGAATCGTCGCGACCCCCGACGGCAATGGCTACTGGTTGATCTCTTCAGACGGCAGCGTTCACAGCTTCGGCTCGGCCCAGAATCTGGGCTCCATGGCGGGGCTGGATCTGGCCGCCCCGATCGTCGGCGGGGCTTGAGCTCAGAAGTTGCCGAGCTCAGATCGGAAATCGCGTGAGATCAGAAGTTCGTAGTCAGGAAAGGTAGTGGCCTGATCCCGAACATGGAATCGGCCTTCTTCACAGATCCCGGCGAGACCTCTTTCACCCAGCCCGCGGTCGCCAGAGCCGACCAACTCGTTCCCCCCAGGTAAGCCGCGCCTAAAGAAGACAACCCGATCTCGAGGTCCGCAGGATGCGTGTCCTCGACGACCTGCGCGCGACCGTCGTGCACCTCGAGCGAGTACCGCGTGTCTTTTCCGCTCGCGGGATCCGCAATCTGCAAAGTCAGCCGCCCGTCTACCCCGTACGTCCGCGCCTCGAGCGTTGCAATGATGTCGAGCACACAAACCCACAGATGATCCTCGCGACTTCTGACCAGAACCTGACGGCCGTTCACCAGATGCAGAGGCAGCGGATCGTCCGGCGGCCGGTTGCCGGCGTGAAGGGTCTCGGCGAGATCGATGTCGCACAGGTAACGCCACAACTCGCGTTCCGCGTCGGGGGTGGCGGCGAACATGTCCCGCACGTGCAACTCGCCGCGGGGCATCCCGCCCGCCCATCCCCCCTCCGCGTCGTAGACGGCGTAGCCCCTGGGCGTTCCGGCGTCGTCGCGCCACACGATGCGCACCCGGTTCTTCGCAACGGTGCCTCCGGGACGCGCCAACACGTTGAGGATGAGGTCCCACCACTCGCTGTCGCGGTGAAGGGAGCCGACATTCTTCAGCCGGATCTGCTCGTACACCTCGGGGGCGATCGACCTGATCGTCTGGACATCGACCATCTCGACAGAACCGGTCCGCGGCTCGCGAAAGCGCGCCGTCCGGGTGTTGATCTCGAAGGAGACCCGATCGGTGGCCGGCCCGTAACCGAAGCGCCCGTATATCGGCCACTCCGAAGCAAGGAGTATCGCCACGCTCTCACCGCGCTCTCTCGCGTCGTCGAGCATCGCCCTCATCATCTGACTGAGGAATCCCTTGCGGCGCTGCGTTGGTAGGACCGACACCTCCGTCACCGCCGCCGCGGGGATCGTCGCCCCTCCCGGAACGGTCAGCTGCGTCGGGAACGTGCGCGAAGTGCCCGACAAGTTCCCGTCCGCAAACGGGCAGAAGGCACGCGTTATGTCCATATGGGCGGCCTTCCAGACCGCCTCTTCCGTCGTCACTTCGCGGTCGCCCAGGAACGCCGTTCTGAGGCATCCGATGTAGGCGCCCAACTCCTCTACTCGGGGGTTTCTGATCTCAGAGGACATCCGGTCAACCATACGCGGTCACAAGAGCCACACCGCCGGTGATAACGGGCCCAGCGCTGCTACCTTCGGTCCGATGCCGGTGCACTCGAGCGACGACCCCATCTTCCGTGAGCCCGGTAACTACGACGAGTTCGGGATGTTGTCGGAGAACGCCGACGAGATCGGGATCCCGTTCGACCGCAGTCCCCAGGTTCGGCGGGTCTTCGTGGAAGTGGATCCCGGTAGGCGACTTTCGGCCATCGTGTGGGGCGATAGTGCCCCCGAGCTGGTCCTGCTCCACGGGGGAGCGCAGAACGCCCATACCTGGGACACCGTCGCTCTGATCCTCAAGAGGCCCCTGGTGGCGATCGATCTTCCCGGGCACGGTCACTCAGACGGGGGCCGCGACGGCTCCCGGTCGCTCGACGACATGGCGGAGGACACCGCCAAGGCGATCGCCGAGCTCGCGCCCGACGCGGCGGGCGTGGTGGGGATGTCGATGGGAGGCCTCACCTCCATCGTCCTCGCCGACAAACACCCCGAGCTAATGAGAAGCCACGTTCTGGTCGATGTAACGCCAGGGGTGAACGCCGCCAAGTCACGGGCGGTGACCGACTTCATAAATGGACCTGAGACCTTTGCGAGCTTCGACGACATCCTGTCGCGGACGATCGAGCACAACCCGGGACGAAGCGCCCAGTCGTTGCGTCGCGGCGTGCTCCACAACGCGGTGCGAACCGACGACGGAACCTGGGTATGGCGGTGGGCCCGGCACCGGGCGCCATTCGGTGGCGAGACACAAGTGCCCGACTTCGCGGCACTGTGGGACGCGCTCGGCCGCGAGACCGCCCCACTCATGTTGGTGCGTGGCATGCGAAGCGCCGTTGTCGACGATGCCGACGAAGCCGAGTTGAGACGAAGGCGCCCTGATGCCCGCATCGAGCACGTGGAAAACGCCGGACACAGTATCCAGGGAGACGCTCCCCGTGAGCTCGCACAACTCCTTACCTCTTTCGTCTCCTGATCAGGCAACGTGGCCCGAGCGGGTCCCAACTCAACAAAAGAACGGCCGAAGCGATGGGTCGCAGCACATGATCGAAAGTCCCGCCTGTGAGCGGGCCGCAGAAAAGGCCGTCAAGGCTGTCGATCTGGTGCGCATATACGGCAAGGATCTGGCCGAGGTCCGCGCCGTCGACGGCGTCAACCTTTCGTTCGTCAAGGGCTGCTTCACTGCGGTGATGGGCCCTTCGGGGTCGGGTAAGTCCACCCTCCTTCACTGCCTGGCGGGCCTCGACAACGTCACTTCAGGCCAGGTCTTTCTGGGTGACCTGGAGCTGTCGGCTCTGGGAGAAGCCGAATTGACGAAGGTACGGCGCGACCGCATCGGGTTCATCTTCCAATCCTTCAACCTCATCCCCACACTCACAGCCGCCGAGAACATCACCCTGCCCATGGCCATCGCCGGCAGAAAGCCCGAGAAACAGTGGCTTGATCACGTGGTCGAGCGCCTCGGACTGTGCGACCGCCTCAAACATCGCCCCGCCGAGATGTCGGGTGGCCAACAACAACGAGTCGCCGCCGCCCGTGCTCTCGTCAGCCGCCCCGAGGTCGTGTTCGCAGACGAACCGGCGGGGAATCTCGATCAGAAGGCGGGGGGAGAGCTCCTCGAATTGCTCAGCTGGATGGTGCACGACGCCAACCAGACGATCGTGATGGTGACCCACGATCCGGGCGCGGCCGGCCACACCGACAGGGCGGTGTTCCTCGTCGACGGGCACCTGGTCGGCGACATCGACAAACCGACCACCGCGGCCGTCTCGGACAAGATCAAGGAGCTGGAAAGCTGAAGGCTCTCGCGCGCGTCGTGATACGCGGCGCGAGCGAGAGGCGACTCCGTCTCCTGCTCACGGTGTCCGCGATCATCGTCGGCGTCGCTTTCTTATCCGGCACGCTCGTGCTGACCGCCACTGTGCGCGCCGCGATGCACGTGCAGGCATCCACCACCGCGCCGGGCCTGAATGTCGAGGTCCTACCGAAGGAGGGCTACGGCGGGAGAGTGTCCCTACCCGACTCCCTCCTGGCGCGCGTCGCGCAGATCCATGGCGTGGCCAGAGCGGAGGGAGAGGTCGAAGGTCCGGTCGAACTGGTCGGAACGGACGGCACCGACGTCGACGCGACCGCGGTGTCGGTCGCAAGTTCGAAAGTACTCCGGGCCCTCCACCTCAAAGCGGGCAGCTATCCGGTAAGCGACAACCAGGTCGTGATCGACGACGCCACGCAGCAACAGCAGCACTGGCACATCGGCCAGCGGATCGCGATCGGCGCCGCGGGTAGCGGCGTATCGGGAAACGGCGCCACCACCTTCACCATCGTCGGGATCGCAGAAGCCGATGCCGAGCAGGGTCTGAGCGGGACTCCCGTCGCCGCGTTCACCCTTACCGAGGCCCAGCACCTGATCGGGATGGGAGCCACGCTTTCGTCCATCGCGGTGAACGCGGTGCACGGAGTGGGCCCCAATGTCCTCGCCGCCCGCATCTCGGAAACACTCGGCCCCGGCTACCAGGTCCTCACAGCGGCGCAGATCCAGAACCGGGCGGTCAATTCCGACTTCCGCTCCTTCTCACTTCTCTCGACCATCCTGGTCGTGCTCGGAGCGATCGTCCTGTTCGTCTCGGCGTTCCTGGTGGTGAACACCTTCTCGATCGTCGTGGCCCAGAGAACCCGCGAGCTCGGGCTCCTACGTTGTCTCGGCGCATCGCGCGCGCAACTCATGGGATCAGTGCTTGCCGAATCCTTTTTGGTTGGACTGATCGCGGCGTGTCTTGGCGTCGCGCTCGGGATCGTCGGTGCAGTGATCCTTCTGGCCGTGTTGCCCGGTGCCGGACTCGACCTGCCTTCTGTTTCCCCCGCCATCCACGCAGTGGCCGTCTTCATCCCCATCGCCCTCGGCACCGGAGCGACCCTCATCGCTTCTGTGTTCCCTGCCCTGCGGTCCACCTCGGTTCCCCCGGTCGCCGCCCTTCAGAACGATCCCGTGGGAGAAGCGGGGCGGGCGGCACGACCCCGTGCCACGATCGGTGCCGCCACCTTCGCGGTAGGGCTGGGGCTGCTATTGGCCGGGCTGTTCGCCAACATCAGCCATGAGGGTGACATCGTCGGTGCGGGAGCGGTTTTCTCCTTCATCGGCCTCGCTTCTTTGAGCCCCCTTGCAGCCCGACCGCTGGCGCGGGCACTGGGCTGGCCACTGGTCGCATGGCGGGGACTGCCGGCGGGACTGGCGCGGCTCAACGCCATGCGGAACCCCCGCCGCACCGCATCGACCGCTGCTGCTCTATTGGTCGGCGTGGCGTTGGTGAGCTTTATGGCGGTGATCACCGCTTCGGCCCGCGCGTCGGCGACGGGGAACATCTCGAGCGCGCTGCGCGCCGGTTACGTGATCGAGGGTGACTCGGGCGGAACCATTCCCCTCGGATCCGGCCTGGTGCAAAAGCTGCAGACCGACGGCGCCCTGTCCACCGTTATCGCCGTCGACTTCGCCCGGTTCAAGATCGGAGGCGTCGACCACTCGGGGTTCGTCGTCAATCCGAAGACTTATCAGACCGTCATGGACCTGGGATCGGTACAGGGGAACGTCTCCGCGCTCGGACCGAACACGATGGCGGTGTCGAGCCCGAACGCCAACTCCGAGGGATGGCATCTCGGGGAGCGCCTGAGCGTCTCGCTCGGAAACGGGCCTCCGGATCAGATCACGATCTGCGCGATCTTCTCTACGGGCGACGCTTTCGGAGGGATTCTCTTCTCCTCGGTGGATCAACCGGTCGGTCTCACCGGCCTGACGACGACACGCATATTCGTGGACGGTAAGTCTGACCTGAGCAACGCAGTCGTCACGAGCTCGATCGCCTCGATCATCAAGGACTACCCGCAGGCGCAGATACAAAGCGAGGGCAGCCTCGAATCGGCCGCGGTCACCCAGGTGAACCAGATCGTCAACCTGATCACCGTCATCCTGATCCTGGCCGTTCTCATCGGACTGGTCGGGATCGTGAACACCCTGGCCTTGTCGGTCCTGGAACGCACCCGGGAATTGGGATTGCTACGCGCACTCGGAATGTCGCGCGCCCAGATACGCACCATGGTGCGTCATGAATCGATGATCGTTGCGCTGTTGGGTGCTGTCGCCGGGATAGTCGTAGGGCTGCTGCTGGCGTGGGCCATGCAGTACTCCCTCATCGACCAGGGCCTGAATCAGCTGCGCATCCCGGTGCCTACCCTCATCGCCTATCTGGTCGTGGCGGGCGCCTGCGGGGTCATCGCCGGGATCCTCCCCGCCAGACGGGCGGCAGAGCTCGACATCCTCGACGCGATCTCGAGCGAATAAGTCCCCCGGTCCCTGCTCAATCGGTCAATCGGTCAATCGGTCAGTCGGTCAGTCGGTCAGCGAGCTGTTGCATTCACGTAAACGGTTGCTCAGCTCTTTCAACACGGCGAGCATCACGGTGGGCTCGCTCTTCAGCATGGCTTCGAAGTTCCAGCGCGAGGCGCTGAGCGTCTCCAGATCGGTCAGGGCAATGACCGAAGCCGAACGTGGTTGCCCGTCGATGACCGCCATCTCGCCGAAGTACGCACCCGGCCCCACCTCTGCCCGCTTGCGGCCCTTGACGACCACCTTCGCCGTGCCCTCGACGATCAGGTAGAAGCGCGCGTCGCTGTCTCCCGCGGCTACCACCGTCTGACCGGCGCTGAACTTCAAGGTCTTCATCGCCTGGGCCACTTTGTTCAGATGTCGCGGCGAAAGGCTTGCGAACAACGGCACCGCAGCAAGAAGTTCTGTGGGTTTCTTCCCCGCCCTCTGCCTCGTCGGTACCGCCTTGCCGGTCGACTTGGAGCCTGTCTTTGCGACCGGTGGCTTCGCTTTGGCGACCGATGGCTTGGCCGTCGCAGTCGACGCCTTGGCGCCATCAGCGCGGGAGGCCTTGGCTGCGGTGTTTCTCTGTTTCGCAGCCTGGCTCTGTCCCGCAGATTGGCGAGTGGAGGGTTTGGTGGCTGTGGCTCTTCTTTCCAGCAGTGAAGGGGACACGGCCTGAGCCTAGATCTGTATCTCCCGTCGAGCCCTGCCGAACAATGCTAAGCCCTGCCTAACGAGATCAGGGCCTGCCGAACGAGATCAGGCCTTGCCGAACAACATTGAGAGCTCCGCCGGTGCCACCGATTCGAGTTGGGAGTAGGTGCACGACTGGGGTGTTCGATCGGTACGCCATCTCCGAAAGCGCGCCGCGTGGCGGAAGCGAGTGCCCTGCATGTGTTCGTAGGCCACCTCGCACACGAGCTCGGGTCGAAGTGGTTCCCACGACAGGTCGCGTCCTTGAGTCCAGCGGCTCTGACCACCCGGCATGCGGGTGCCTTCCGCTGACTCCACCCATCCGGCCCATGGATGCGACGAGATGTCCGTCATCTTGTAGGGCTCGAGCTCCTTCACCAGCTCGCTGCGGCGGTCCGCGGTGAAGGCAGAGCTGACACCGACATGGTGCAGGCGACCGTCATCGTCATACAGCCCGAGCAGAAGCGATCCGATCACTCCCCCCTGCTTGTGCCAACGGAACCCGGCGACAACACAGTCCGCCGTCCGGTCGTGCTTGACCTTCACCATCACGCGTCCGTCTTCTTTGTAGACGTCCCCCCCACGCTTCGCCACCACTCCGTCAAGACCGGCGCCTTCGAACCTGCTGAACCAGTCGTTCGCCACCTCGAACGAGCGGGTCGCAGGGGTGAGAAACATGGGCGGCTCCAGCCCCGACAGTGCTTCTTCGAGCTTCGTCCGGCGCTCGGAAAAGGGCTCTGCTCGAAGGTCCTGGTCTCCGATCCCCAGCATGTCGAAGGCGACGAATGACGCCGGAGTCGTCTCCGAGAGCATCTTTATGCGCGACGCTGCGGGGTGGATCCGTTGAAGAAGGGCGTCGAAGTCGAGGCCGTCCGAACCGGCGATGACAATCTCGCCATCGAGTACGCACGGGTCGGGTAACTGGGCGCGCATCGGCGCTAGGAGCTCGGGGAAGTAACGCGTCAATGGTTTTTCGTTCCTACTTCCGAGCTCGATGTCGTCTCCGTCACGAAAGACGATGCAGCGGAAGCCGTCCCACTTCGGCTCGTAGAGGAGGTCGCCGCCGACCGGCATCTCGCGGGACAACTTCGCCAGCATCGGAGAGACCGGCGGTTTGACCGGAAGCGTCATTGTCGGTCTTCTCCAGGGTTCTCGGCGACGAATCGCTCGATCGCCTGAGCCTCTTGCGGCATGTGCTCCTTCAATCCGCTCACGATCGCACGCTCCACCGGCGGTGCGACCAACGGAACGTGAACCTTCAGCTCCCCCGTCATCACCTGAACGGTGGTGCCGTCCTTTTCCTCGAAGCGGTAGGAACCCGAGCACTCGAGTCGATCCGGGTAGTGGTCGGGCACCATACGGAACTTGGCGCTGAGGTTGTCGGAGTCGATGTCCAGCTCGATCACCCAGGTCATCTTCTTCGGATCCAGTATCGCCCTAGCCGCCCGGTTCAGATCGCCCGCGAACCCGTAGCGGATGCGGAGATGGGTGACTGCACCGTCGACAGTGCTGTCGAGCACCTTTGGTTGCGTAATGGTCTTTGAGCTACCCATCGACTCGTAGAACGACGGGTCGGCCATCGCTTTCATCACAGCCTCGCGCTTGGCCTTGATCGGTTGGGACACCTCGAATCTCACCGCCGCAACCCTACGACGCCCCGCCGCACCTGGACTCGGGATGGCTCTCCCCACGCGGCGGCGCGATGCTTCGGTGGTGAAGGTTCGAATCGGTTACGGCCCGGGAATCGGGCAGTCGAATTCCGACGGCTCCTGGTACGCCGATTTCGTCGACAGCCTCGAGGACCTGGGCTTCGACTCTCTCTGGCTCCCCGAAAGGCTGGGCGGTCCCTCATCGGATCCGCTCATCGCCCTGGCCGTTGCCGCGGGCAGGACCAAGCGCCTCAAGCTCGGGACCAGCGTCTTGGTGCTTCCCGGTCGTAACCCTGTGGTTCTGGCGAAGGAGATGGCATCCCTCGACGCCCTCTCCGGCGGCAGATTCCTGGCCGCCGTCGGCCTGGGGGTGGCCGATCCACTCGAGCAGTCGGCGTTCGGAGTCGAGAGAACCGAACGTGCCGCCATGTTCGACGAGTCACTCGATCTGATGCGGAAGCTCTGGAGCGGCCAGGTCGTCGATCACGATGGTGAGCATTTCCACCTGCACGGACTCCGCCTGGTCCTCCGACCGGCACAACCGGTCCTCGAAGTGTGGCTGGGCGGAGTGGCCCCTTCCGAGTTGAGGCGGGTCGGCCGCCTGGCCGACGGCTGGCTCCCGAGCTTCATCACTCCTGAAGACGCCGCAGCAGGCCGAAAAGTGGTCGAGGAGGTGGCTAAAGAATCGGGACGGAGCATCGACCAGGAGCACTTCGGTGCGCTCGTCACCTACACGCTTGACGGGATACCGGACCGGTTCAGGACCTTCCTCGAGAACCGCAAACCGGGCATCGACCCGGAGAGCCTGGTCGCAACAGGCACGTCAGGCATCCGCGGGCTCCTCGAGAGGTTCGTGGATCAGGGCTTCTCCAAGTTCGTGCTCGCTCCTGTCTCCGCCGCCCCGATAACCCGGGCCGACCTGGAGTTGATCGCGAAGGAAGTCCTTCCTCTCCAGAACTGACAGCCAAACGCCTCCCCCACGGACCCGGAACTACGGTTCGCATTCATGGACGAAGACAGCTGGAGCCGCAATGCCGCTGAGATCTCATCCCTCGTATACGGGTACTCCGACCGCATCGATTCGGGGGATCTGGAGGGACTCGCCGATCTGCTCGCTGATGCGGGATTCGGCGCCGGCACCGGTCCCCTGCTCAGTGGCCGCGACCAGGTCTTGCATCTGTATAAAAAAACGGTGCGTATCTACGACAACGGAACACCGTTAACCAAGCACCTGGTCACGAATCTGGTAGTCGAGGTCGATGAGGGCTCTGAAACCGCCTCTTCGCGCTCATATTTCACGGTGATGCAGGCAACTCCCGGAAAGCCTCTCAGCCCGATCGTCTCCGGTCGTTACAACGATAAATTTCGCAAGATCGAAGGAAGTTGGCGCTTTTCCGAACGACGCATAACCACCGACCTGGTCGGTGATGTGAGCGCGCACATGCTCCCCGGAGCAGCGCGCCTGTTGACGGACGACCGTTAGGCCGCTTTACGCTCCTTCAGGACCTTGAGCGCACGGTCGGCGTGGACTCCCATGCTGACCTCGCTCTTGATCACGTCTAAAACCGTCAGATCAGTGTCGATCACGAACGTCACCCGCTTGGTGGGGATGAGACCGATGTTCCGTTTCGTCCCGAATTGAGAAGCCACTGCTCCATCGGGATCGGATAGCAACGGGAAATCGAATTGGTGCTTGTCCGAGAATTGCTTCTGCTTTTCGACCTTATCCCTGCTGATTCCGACCCGCTGCGCACCAACGGCCTCGAACTCAGCCTTCAGATCACGGAAATGACAGCTTTCCTTGGTGCATCCATAGGTCATAGCCGCCGGATAGAAGTACAGAACGACGGGACCGCCCTTGAGGAGATCGCTCAATTTCCTCATTGTTCCGGTTTCGTCCGCCAGCTCGAAGTCCGGCGCTTTGTCACCCTTTTGCATGATGTCGAGCGTACTCGGGCGATGTTCTGACCACATCCTGGCCTCCTCCGCCGTACCGTGGAGTTCCAAAAGCAGATCAGAGAATCCAAAAAGCACACAGACCTGAGTTCAAGAACCAGGGAGGAGGAACTAAGTGCATCCGGGCGGCAGAGGCATGTACGGCTTCAGCATGCGCTCGTTTCGGCGGGACGAGACGATCACGAGCGTCAAGATCGCCCCCGGAACGCTGAAGCGGATCGCCGTATTTGCGGCGCCATACAAGTTCATTCTGACCATCTTCATGGTCCTCGTGGTCGTCGACGCCGTCATCGGAGTGCTGAACCCTCTGATCCTCCGGGCGATCATCGATCAAGGCATCTTCCGCAAGGACATCGGATTGATAGAAGGCCTCGCGTTCCTGGTGGCCGGTCTTGCGCTCCTCGACGCCGGGCTGGGTCTCGGGGAGCGGTTCGTCTCGGCCAAGGTGGGTGAGGGCCTCATCTACGACATGCGCGCGAAAGTGTTCGGACACGTCCAGGACATGCCCATTGCGTTTTTCACCCGCACGCAGACCGGTGCGCTCGTGTCCAGGTTGAACAACGATGTACTCGGAGCCCAGCAGGCTTTCACCGACATTCTGTCGTCGGTTGTCAGCAACCTCGTGAGCGTTCTGCTCGTGCTTATCGCGATGTTCTTTCTGTCCTGGAAGATAACGATTGTCGCGCTTCTCCTACTGCCGGTCTTCGTCGTTCCGGCAAGACGGATCGGCCGCAAGCTCGGCGGGATCGTCAAAGAGAGCTACACGCTCAATGCCGTCATGAATACGACGATGACGGAAAGGTTCAACGTCTCAGGGGCGATGCTCGTGAAGCTGTTCGGCAATCCTGACACCGAGAGCGCCGAGTTCGACGACCGCGCCGGCCGGGTCCGTGACATAGGCGTACAACAGGCCATGTACGGACGCGTGTTCTTCACATCTTTGACGTTGACCGCTTCGTTGGCGACGGCTCTCGTGTACGGCTGGGGAGGCGTCCTCTCTGTGCACGGTGCGCTCCAACTCGGAACCCTGGTCGCCTTGACGGCTTATCTGAACCGTCTCTACG
>JBAPRR010000174.1:0-36814 GCA_049281195.1 Acidimicrobiales bacterium | reverse complement strand
CGCCATCCTCCAGGCTCCGAGGATCAACCAGCCGACGACCCAACCGAGGATGACAATCACAACCCCAAAGGCCGGCATCGGTGGTATCGACACAATCGGTCCCATCCCACCACCGCCGTTACCACCGATGCCGGTCAATCCCGAAGGTTCGAGCTGACCCAGCGCGACACCGACGAATGCGCGTTGCAGGTTGATGAGGTGTGGGATCGACACACCGCTCAGTATGGGGGTCACGATGAGCTGCATGGCGATCAGAATCGCGATCGTGGCCGATCGTGATCCGGTGAGCGAGCCAAGGCCGAGCCCTATGACGAAGGCAACCGCCACCTCGAGCATCAACCATCCACCGACTTCAATGAGCAGGCGTGTCGAAGGCACGGCCGACGCCATGACCACGTGGGGGCTGATCACTACCGATCCCCCACTTCCGATTTGGGCGCGCTTGATTCCCCCGATGATCGTCTGAAGTCCCGTTGGAGCGGCGTAGACCGCAATCAGGGACTCGACCAGGTAGGCGAATGCAGTGATGGGCAGGATCAACAACAGTCCCGCCGGGATGCGCGAAACGAAGAGCGCCAGTCGCGACCTTCCGGTGGATACAAGGTGCCGGAACATCCCGTCGGACAGGTCGGTCGAACCGGATGCCGCACCGATCAGGATCGCTGAAATACCGAAAACCTGAATGAAGGCAAGGCTGAACGCACGGAGCTTGTTGATGCCGCCCGCAGGCCCGTAGGTGGCGGGATCGGCAGCGTGAAGAATGAGGAAGATGGCGTTCAGCACGACCATCACGCCGACTGAAAGCAACAGGACCGCAACCATCATTCCGCGCCTTTTGCGAAGTTCCATCAACTTGGAAGTGACGAGTCTCCACGGCGGAATCCACGAACCCCGGTGATCGGGTGTTATCACCCTCGATACGGCGTGAGTGGCGGGCGGAGGCCCCTGCATGATCCCAGTGGCGTCAGACACCGCTCGCTCCGGAAGATAGAGGGGCATTGGGTGAAGCCGGAGAACCGTCGGGCATCGGAGGGGGAGCTTGCGGTCCATCGTGTCCGAGCGCCGTCGTAACAGTAAGGAACCAGTCCTCCAGTGATGCTCGCACCGGCTGTAGCCGGTAGACGGCGACACCGGCATCAACCAGTCGCCTGTTCATCTCCGCGACGTGATCTCGGGTCGCTTGTGGGCTGAGCGTGATGCCGAGCCCGTCTACACCGACCTGGACCCCGGTCACGACCGGGATGCCTGAAACAAACAGCATCTCGGACACGATCTGGTGAGCGCGGTCCGCTGGGCGGCATTCGATCTGCAAACCGACATTGGTCGCCTGCAGCAGATCCTCGATCGTTCCCTGCCTGACGACCCTTCCCCTGTCGACGATCGCAACCGCATGACAGGTGCGCTGGACCTCGTCGAGCAGGTGGGACGACAAGACAACGGTCCGTCCCTCGTCGACGAGACCGAGGATCATTCCCCGCATCTCGCGCATGCCGGCAGGATCGAGTCCGTTCATGGGCTCGTCGAGGATCAAAAGATCAGGATCACCGAGCAGGCACGCCGCTACGCCCAGGCGCTGGCGCATACCCATCGAGTAGCGGGCGACGCGCTCGTTGGCTTTCTCCGTGAGGCCCACCCGCTCGAGAGCCGGTCCGATTCGTTTGTGTGCAGCAGGTTCTCGCGCAGACGCAATGATCCGCAGGTTCTGCATTCCGGACAGGTGACGATGAAACCGTGGCTCGTCGACGATCGCCCCCACCTTCGAGAGGGCAGTCGCCCGCTCGGATGGAACCGGATACCCGAGAAGTGCCATGGACCCCGAATCAGCCCTCAGCAATCCGAGGAGCAGCCGGATCAGCGTCGTCTTTCCCGCACCGTTCGGACCCAGGTATCCGAACGCGCAACCACGAGGGATCCGCAGGTCCACCGCATCGACAACCACGTTCTTCCCGAATCGCTTGGTGAGGCCGTTGGTCTCGACTGCGTAGTCGCCTGCACCCAAAGGCCCGGGAGTAGAACCGCCCACAGAACCGCCGGCCACAGGAGCTCCAGGCACAGATCCACCAGGCACAGGAGCGCCAGGCACAGATCCGCCAGGCACCACTGTGGGGACAGGAGCGCCAGGCCCCACCGTCGGCACGCTAGGTGCACCCGGATCCGTCACTCGCTAACCAATTCCTCTACCGATGTCAGCCACAATGACAGATGGTCCGGGCTCGTTGATGGATCGCCCCAAAAGTTCGGTGAATTCTTCGGCGGTTGTGGCCTTCGATGCAGGAACTCCCATGCCTTTCGAAAGCGATACGAAGTCGATGTCGGGAGGATCGAGATTCAGCATCGACTTAGCGATCGGCCCTTGACCAGCGGCACCAGCCGCACCGACACGCGCCAGCTCGAGCTCGAGGATGGCGTAGGAATGGTTCTGGAAGATGACCGTCGTTACGTCGAGCGATTCCCGGGCCTGCGTCCAAAGCGACTGAAAGGTGTACATAGCGCTGCCGTCAGCCTGTAGGGAAAGGACCCGGCGGCCTTGCCCCGCGATCGCGATCGCAGCACCTGTCGCAACGGGCATTCCCTGTCCGATCGATCCGCCGGTGAGGCACATCCATTCGTGGGGCGGGCACCCTGCTGTCGCGCCGTTCAGGTAGATGCCGGCGGTGTTGGATTCGTCAGAGACGACGGCGCCCTCCGGCAGCAGATAGCCGACCGCGTCACCGACGGCCTTTGCGTTCAACACGCCCGTGGGTGCTGCGGGCCGTTCGCTCATGACCGCCGACGCCGACGCCGACCCTGACGCCGCCGACGAGACCCCACTTCCCGCAGCACCGTGACCAGCAGCTAAATCATCCGGTGGGACACTGCCCGGCTCTTCCATCAGATCAGCAAGAGATTCGAGAGCGCCCGGAGCATTCTCGGACCCGGTAGCGAGTACATGCACCGCGCAACCGGCCGGTACAAGGTCACTCGGCTTGTCGGGATAGGCGAAGAACGAGACGGGAGCGTTCGTGTCGACGATTACGAGAGTGCTGATTCCTTCGAGCTGAGCGATGGCGAATTCGGCCAGATATCCCAGGCGTTCGACGGCGGGGATCCCCGCACCGCGCTCCATGACCGCGGGGAACGTCTCACCCAAAAGCTTCGCGCCTGTTGACGCGCAGATTCTCGCCGCGGCCTCGAGAGAGCGTCGTCTGAGCGCGGTTCCGCCGAGCAGTAACGCGGAACGGCCGGGAGCGCGCAGCGCCTTCGCCACTCCTTCGATCACGTCGGTTTGGACCTGCGCATAACGGCCGTTGTGGGTATTCAGAGGTGTGACGGAGCCCACGGGAGTTTCAGCCGGGAGCCACGAGATGTCGGCAGGCACTATGAGCGTCGCAACCCGTCTGGGCGGCCCCCACGCGGCGCCGATCGCGGCGTGCACGTCGGTGCGGAGCGCGTCGGGATGTGCGCACGAATGAACCCATCCGGACATGGGCGTGGCAAGAGATTCGATGTCCGATTCGAGAGGAGGGTCGTATCGCTTGTGGTAGGTGGCGTGATCCCCGACAAGGTTCACGATCGGGGTCCTCGCTCTTCGGGCGTTATGAAGATTGGCCAGGCCGTTCGCCAGTCCCGGCCCGAGATGAAGAAGCGTCGCGGCCGGCTTTCCCGAGATCCGCCCGTATCCGTCTGCGGCGCCGGTCACGACCCCTTCGAAAAGCCCGAGCACGCCACGCATCTCGGGAACGGACTCGAGCGCGGCGACGAAATGCATTTCGGACGTACCGGGATTGGCGAATGTGACCTCGATGCCGTTCGACGCCAGCGTCGACAGGATGAGCTGCGCGCCGTTCACGACCGGATTTCCGGAAGGTTGCCGGGTCCCAGGATCCCATTTGGATCGAACGCCTGCTTTATCCGCTGCATCAGGGCGTAGATGAGCGGATCTCCCAGGTCGAGGAAGTAACCGGCCTTTGCACGACCGAGACCGTGCTCGCCGGAGATGGTTCCGCCGGCGTCGATCCCGGCCTTGAGCAGATCGTGGACCAGCGCGTCACGCTTCTTCTCGTCGGGTTGAAAGACAGTCAAGTGGACGTTTCCGTCGCCGGCATGACCGCAGCCGGTGACGAGTGACTCGTGATCGTTCGCCAGCTCTCCCACACGGGTCAGATACTCCGGAATAGCGGCCCGGGGGATGACGACGTCAACGATGTCGTTCGCGCCGGCCGCCTTGGCCACGAAGAAGGCCCGCTCTCTGGCCTTTATCAACTGCTCGCCGGCGCCGGACGGAAGGATGAACACGTCGATGGCGCCGAGTCCGTCGAGCAGGGTGGCGGTGTTCTCGGCGTCTTCATCGACCCGTTCGGAGCGCGAACCTTCGAGGACCACGACCAGATAAGCCGCGGCTTCCTCGCGTATCTGCTGAGCGATGCCGAGGTCGAGCCCCGCGGCCGCGGTGATCCCGGCCATCGTTATCTGGTCGATGTACTCGAGCATCAACGGCGCCACGGCGCTCGAAAGAATCTTCGGGACTGCTTGCGATACCTCGACGAGCGTGCGGAACGGCGCCAGCAGCGTCGAGCGATGTTCGAGAATGGGAGCGAGCTTTAGGGTGATCTCGGTGACGAGAGCGAGTGTCCCTTCCGAGCCGACAATCAGCTGAGTCAGGTCGTATCCGGTCGAGGACTTTACGAATTTGCCGCCGGTGCGGATTACTTCTCCGCTGGCAAGCACCGCTACGAGACCGAGGATGTGGTGTCGTGTAACGCCGTACTTAACGGCACGCATGCCGCCGGCGTTGGTCCCGACGTTTCCTCCGAGGCTGGCGCTCGCTTCGCCGGGGAACACCGGATAGATGAAGCCGTGATGCGAAAGTTCCTCGTTCAGCTGACCGAGCGTTACTCCCGGTTGTACGACGGCGACATGGTTGTCGACGTCGATCTCGAGGATCTTGTCCATCCGCTCGAACGAGATGACGATCCCATCGGCGGTTGGAGTGCAGCCGCCGGATAGGCCGGTGGCGCTTCCGCGCGCGGTTACCGTCACGTGCTGTTCGTTACAGGCCTCGAGGATCTCCGAGACATCTTTGGTGGTCTCGGGCAACACGACCGCAAGAGGGACGACGGGCTCAACGGTGAGGCACTCGTCGTGCGTGTGGTCGTCGGGAATCGCGTCGCCCTCGAGGACGTACTGCTTACCGACGATCTCGATCACCCTGTCGAGGATGTCGCCCATCTCAGCCTCTCGGTCTCTCGTCTGTTCCGGAACGTCAGCACTTCCGAAATGGCGGCGCTCCCTGGAACGCGAGCGCTTGATCTCATCCAGCCGACCCATCCGGCCAGCCCAGCGTAGGCGCGCTCAGACGCTCGGGATCTTCCCCTGCGGAGCCGGCTGGTGCGCCATCCAGCGGTCCGGTCCCGCCGACAGCCGGGCTGCCTGAGCGCGTCGTGCCTGCTCATCGAGCATGGAACGACCTTCGATGGCATCACGGTGTGCGGCTTTCACGCGCACGGGGCCTCGTGTCGAGTCGAGGTGGAGCGTCACGAGCCCCCACAGGCGCTGCCAAGGTCCGGCCTTGAGGCGCACGCTCTGGGTTCTGGCGTTGGGAACGATGTCGATGACCGGGGAGAACATTCCGCGGCGGCTGACGAAGATGTGATCGTCGCTGCCTGCGGACATGAAGCGCCACCACAGCGGTGAGCACAGCGCGGCACGCTTCGGAGGGCGGATTGTCTCCACCGAATCGATCTGCACCCCGCCGAGCACGTACTCGACGAGCTCGCGTGCAACGGACAGAGGTGCCACCGGAAGGAGGATCCGGCTCGATTGCTGCGAGCGTCCCACGCCGGCCACGTTGATGTGCACCGCGGCCCATCCGAACGGGCGCCACAGAAACGGCTGCTCTATGCGCAATGCCTGGATCCGACCGGGCGGGACGGTTTGTGCCGTTGTTGACAGCAGGCCTGCCCGGATGCGCAAGCCGTCGGGGGACTGCGCCACGGTGAACGACCATTGCGCGTTCAACTTTCGCCATACGTAGTTGATGACGACGATCAACATCGGCGCGCCCACACCGAAACCGACCGCGAATCCGGCGCTTCCACCATTTGATGCGGTTAGCGCTCCGGCCAGCGGACCGATCGCCAACAGAAGGATCTGCCCGGACAACAGGCTGAGGAATATCGAGGCGACGAGTGTCCCCGGTTGAACGACGAAAAGCGGCCTCTCGGGGGCTTCGGCGACACCGGGCCCGAGGCCGGCGGCAAGACCAAGAAGTTCGGCTCGCAGTTGCTGCGCTTCTGTCGCCGGAAGGTAACGCAATCTGACGGAGGTGTGATCGGAACCGCCTGTTGTAAGGCGCAATTCCGAAAGGCCGAAGATCCTCGCCACGACCGGGCTCACCACGTCCACGCTCTGGAGGCGGTCGAGCCTGAGCCTTTTGGACTGCCGGCGCAGAAGCCCCGAATCGACCCGCAATTCGCCTTTTTCCACGCGATACCGGGTGACGAGCCACGAGATCCAGCCACCGATCAGCGCGACGACGGCGATGATCGCGTAGATGATCAGGTTCGTGTAGTTGCCTGAGTGTCCGGACTGGTTCCTGCTGTCGCCGACATCCACCACTGCCAGCACCACGAGGATCCCGATGACGCGTGCCGAGTAGACGAGAGGCGTCAATGGGTTCAGCCGGCGGAACTCCCCCTGAAAATTGTGGGTGGTTGGCGGTGACGGGCGTCGCGGTGGACCGCCCGACTCGACCGGGGGCGCATGGGTCGGCGCCGGGGCGTAAGCGGGCGGCGCAGGCGCGTAAGCGGGAGGCGCGTAAGCGGGAGGCGGCGGGTAATCGGCCGGTCGAGAGTTCGGAGCCGGCGGTGGGTAGGCGGGAGGATGCGACGGCGATGACGAAGCCGCCGGGGCCGACGAACCCCCAGACGATCGCGGCTGATCAGAGTCCTGCTGCATGAGCCTCGCCGCGAGCAGCAAGGCGATCCCTCAGTTCGCTCGCGTCGTCGGGTCTCAGCCCCCGGATGCGTGCATCCGTGGTGGCGGCAGCGGTGTGGAGCTTGACGTTCGTGATGCCGAAAAGCCTTTCGATGGGTCCGGCCACCACGTCGACCAGTTGCATGCGTCCGTACGGGACGACCACGAGCTTGCGGAAGAGGGCGCCGTGCACGACCAGCAGGTCGTCGGCGCGTTCGGTGTATCCCCAAGATCGCCAGTTACGGCCGATCATCCAGAAGGTCCACGCCATGCCGACAACGGTCGCGGCCCCGATGCCGATGGCCGCCGCGGCGCTTGGTTTCGCCACGATCCCCGCGGCGATGGCGCCGACTACGAGCACCAGCAGGCAGTCGACCGTCCTTCTCATGGCGCGCAAGCGCGGCGAAACCGGGATCCACCCGGTTCCGGGTGGTGCCGCAAATGCCGCGTCGATCTCTGCGTGAGCCATATGAACGATCATGCCCCCATCCAGGGGTGATCAGCGCCCGAAGGGTTGATCAGCGCCCGAATTCCCTGGCTTGTTCTGCAAGTGCCGCGAGCCTCACGTCTACGACGACCGTGCGCGCAGCTTTGTCGTGGAGTGCCTGGCGTCTGGTGTCCCAAAGAGGCCAGAGCACGTCTATCAGGAACCCGAAGAGCATAAAGAGGATGAAGCTCCGAAGGGTGGCACGACCCGCTGATACCCGACCGCCGTCGTTCACGTCACGAACGGCGATCCCGTACAGCATCATCCCCAGGGTCTGGCCTTTCCTCGAGCTCGCGAACCAGGTCAGGTACCCCACCCATACGAGGGCTATCACCCCGACGAACTCCCAGAACTGGCCCGAAGGCGCGGTCCCGGCAATGGAGGTCGACGTGGATGTGGAGTTCACCACGAGTGGGAAAACCTCATGCCCGAAGAAGTTGAGAGCAATCGAAAGAACAAGAAAGTCGACCATGATGGCGAGCGCCCTCTTGAAATAGGACGCCAGCGGTCGGCCCAGGGTGTCGAGGGGCGCGGCCAGCACGGGCCCGACCGGATGTCGGGGCCAGGGCTGCGGGCGCGGAGTGCGGGGCGTATTGCCGTTCGAATGGGGCTGCTGGTCATCGGCCTGGTCACCAGAGAGTGGCGCCCAGTGGTGACCTGACTGCTCAGGGTGAGGGTGAGGTGGCGGGGGAGGCCATAGAGGAATCGGCGAGCGGGGGTGTGGCGGCGGAGGTGGACGATCGGACGTAGCCGACGCAGCCGAATCCCCGGGATCAACCTGGTCCGAAGGCCGCGCGTCAGTCGGCGGCGTGGAGGGTGGCTGGTCGTCGGAGTGGGGCACTTTGGGTCTCCCCCACATTGCGGTCCCGGCTGAGCACGCGGGTGGGCGGCCGGCAATTCTGGCACGTCCGGTGACCGGTGTCCGACCGCGGATGCATATGCGCGCCTGCAAGGATCATCAGTCGTGAATTGGGTCGACGTGGTCGTCCTCATAATCGTCGCGATATCCGCTGTGAGCGGATTGCGGCGCGGCGCGGCATTGCAGGTCTTTTCTTATGGCGGATTCTGGGGCGGCCTGTTCGTGGGTGCCGTGCTCACGCCGGTTGTGGTGTCGCACTTCCATTCGGAAACCACCAAAGCCGTGATCGCCATCTTGTTGATCCTCGGTGCAGCTCTCGTGTTGGGGACCGTCGGAAGCATCATCGGGCTGCGTTCCGGCGCTCTGCTTCGGCGGGTCAAGCTCGGACCGGTAGACAGCGGACTGGGTGTCGGCGTCGCGGTGGTGGCGACTCTTCTTGTGGTGTGGATCGCCGGAAGTCTGATCGGTGCTTCGAATTTCACCGGTCTGGCGTCTGCAGTCCAGGACTCGCGCATCGTCAGGGCGCTCGACAATGTGCTTCCTCCGCTGCCTTCGGTTTTCGCAAAGGTCGAGACTTACCTTTCCAATGACGGCTTTCTTTTCAGCGGGCTGCCTCCGGCGATCGCACCGTACGTGCCTCTGCCGGACACAACCGCGGTCAATCAGGCCGTGAACGCGGCGGAGCCTTCGACCGTGAAGATCGTGGGGCAGGCGTGCGGGCTCACTCAGGAGGGTTCCGGATTCGTGGTAGCGCCGGGGCTGGTGGTCACCAATGCCCACGTGGTTGCCGGCGTGGCGAGCCCGTATGTGGTGACGAGCACGGGAGCGCATCCGGCCACTCCTGTTCTGTACAACCCGGTGCTCGACATCTCGGTTTTGAGAGTCGTCGGGATCTCGAATCCCGTGCTTCACCTGGATCCGGATCAGGTGGGGCGCGGGCAGACCGGCGCGGTCCTCGGTTTTGCCGGAGGAGGGCCGTTCGCATACGGACCCGCCGGAGTGATGGCCAGCTTCCAGGCCACCGGTTGGGACATATACGGAAATGTCGAGACCACCAGGTCGATATACGAGATTGACGCGGTGGTGCGTCCCGGCAATTCCGGAGGTCCGTTGGTCGAGACTGATGGCGAGGTGATCGGCGTCGTCTTCGCCCGCTCGACCGTGAATAGCTCTGTGGGATATGCCTTGGCCAGCCCGGCCGTTCTCAAACAGGTCGATTCGGTAACCGCAAATAGCGCCGCTGTTTCGACACAGGGCTGCACTTCTTCCTGAGTCCGGTGCTCTGGAACCCTGAATGGTGTTGAGATTCGAGGCACAAGCGTCGCTCGCCGGTAGGTTGTGATTCGTGGCTCTCCGGATCGAGGATTACGGACTTATCGGCGACACCCAGACGGCGGCCCTGGTCGGCCGGAACGGTTCCATCGACTGGTTGTGCCTGCCGCGTTTCGACGCGGAGTCGATTTTCGCCAAGCTGCTCGGTGACGACACACACGGCTATTGGCAGATCGAGCCCACCGGCGGTCCGAAGTCGGTGTCGCGCCGGTACCGAGGCAACTCGCTTGTTCTCGAGACCGAGTTCACCACCGATGACGGCGGCGTGGTGCGGCTGACCGACTGCATGCCCATCCGCGAGAACCATCCCGAGGTGATCCGGTACGTCGAGGGCATCAAGGGCACCGTCAACATGAGCATGTGCCTGGCGATCAGGATGGACTACGGCAAGACCGTGCCGTGGGTGCGGACTCAGGATGGTCTGCTGTTCGCCATCGGAGGCCCGAACGGCCTTTCGTTGTGGACTCCCGTAGAGACATACGGGAAGGACTTTCAGACGTGCGCGGACTTCACCGTGACCGAGGGTCAGGCGATCCCGTTCGTCCTCACCTGGTTCCCGTCGTGGGAGTCTTCGCCGCGCCCGACCGACGCGTCATTCGCCATAGCGGACACGGTCTCGTGGTGGGAGGCGTGGTCCTCGTTGTCCACCGTCAGAGGTCACAAGTACGAAGAGCCGATTCTGCGCTCGCTCATCACGTTGAAGGGGCTTACCTATCAACCGACCGGCGGAATAGTTGCGGCCGCTACCACCTCCCTCCCCGAGACATTGGGTGGCATCCGCAACTGGGACTACCGCTACTGCTGGCTCCGCGACGCCACGTTGACGCTCACGGCTTTGATGCGCGGTGGCTATCACGAGGAGGCGATGGCTTGGCGCGACTGGTTGTTGCGCGCCGTCGCAGGCGACGTGTCGGAGTTGCAGATCATGTACGGGCCGGCAGGTGAGCGCCGACTCGACGAATGGGAGGCCGACTGGCTCCCCGGGTACGAAGGTTCGAAGCCGGTCCGCATCGGGAACGCCGCTGCCGGTCAATACCAGCTCGATGTCTATGGCGAGGTCATGGCCGCCCTCTACCAGTCGTCGGTGGTCGGCGACATGCCGTCGAGGCCGGCGTGGGATCTCCAGATCGCGCTGATGGACTTCCTCGAGTCGGGCTGGAAGGAGCCCGACGACGGGATCTGGGAGGTGCGTGGGCCACGCAGGCATTTCACGCATTCGAAGGTCATGGCCTGGGTGGCGGTTGATCGCGCCGTCAGGTCCATTGAAGAGTTCGGGTTCGAGGGCCCGGTCGACAAGTGGAAGAAGGTCCGCCAACAGATCCACGACGAGGTGATCGAGAAGGGTTACAACGCCGAGGTCGGTGCGTTCACGCAGTACTACGGATCGGACGCTCTCGACGCGAGCATTCTGATGATGCCGTTGTTCGGGTTCCTTCCGGCCACCGACCCACGGGTCACGTCGACGATCGAGAAAATCCAGACGGATCTGACAGAGGATGGCTTTGTGCTCAGGTACAGGGCCTCTGATTCGGGCGATGTCGACGGATTGACAGGGCGCGAAGGAGCGTTCCTGGCCTGTTCTTTCTGGCTTGCCGACTGCTTGAGTCTTATTGGCCGCAAGAAGGACGCCTTTGATCTGTTCGAACGGCTGCTTTCGCTTCGAAACGATCTCGGTCTTCTGTCCGAGGAATACGACTTTGTGGAGAAGAGGCTGGTGGGAAATTTCCCACAGGCCTTCTCTCATGTCTCGCTGGTGAACGCCGGTTGCAACCTGACCGGCCAGTCCCTCGGCGAGGTTCTTCCCACCGCGGACACTTTCGAAGCGCTTCGCAAGAACCTCCGGCGCCACAGTCACGACTGGGCACGCACTCACGGATTGATAACCGGCAGCCGAAGGGTCGGTGTCACTCGCAAGAAGGACTCCAGCGCCGGCTCGAATAACAGCGGCTCGAGCAGCTCCCGAGCGAGTGCGACCAGCCCCGACGCAAGCACCGGTTCCGACGCAAGCACCGGCCCCGACCCAAGCACCGGCTCGAGTGGAACAACCTCCAATCCCACCGGTCGTTCCAGAGCACGCCGAAGCAACAAATAAGTGAACCGGAATCAATAAGAAGAACCGGGAGGTCCTGATAATGAAGGCTCTTACGGTCACGCCGCTCAAGGCCGGGTCCGCTGCGGTTGAGGACGTGGACGAACCACCGGAGTCGGACGGTCCGATCCTCGTCGAGACAATCGCCATCGGCATCTGCGGAACCGACATCGAGATCACTACCGGCAAATACGGGTGGCCTCCCCCCGGGAAGGAGCGCCTGATTATCGGGCACGAATCGCTCGGGCGTGTGCTCGAGGCTCCCATCGGAGGTCCTGTGGCGAAGGGCGACCTGGTGGTCGGCATCGTCAGGCGTCCGGATCCGGTTCCGTGTTACAGCTGCGCCAAAGACGAGTGGGATTTCTGCCGCAACAACCAGTACACCGAACGTGGGATCAAGGAGCACGACGGTTACTGCTCGGAGCGTTACCGGATCACGCCGAAGTTCACGGTGAAGGTGGATCCGGCGCTCGGCATGCTCGGTGTATTGCTCGAACCGACAAGTGTGGTGGCGAAAGCCTGGGATCAGGTCGACAAGATCGGCAACCGCGTCACGTGGGAGCCGGCCAGCGCGGTCATCACCGGGGCCGGCCCGATCGGGCTTCTCGCAGCGATGATCGGTGTGCAGCGCGGGTTGGACATAACGGTCATCGACCAGATGGAGTCGGGCGTCAAGCCGGATCTGGTCAAGGACCTCGGCGCCAAGTACCACACCGGGACGATCGAGAGCTCGGGCGATTCTCCCGACATCATCATCGAGTGCACGGGTGTCGATGCGTTGGTGTTCGATGCGATGGAGCACCTCGCCCCCGGCGGTGTGGTCTGCCTGACCGGTGTTTCCTCCGGGGGGCGGACCATCTCGATCGACGGTGGTCTCCTGAACCGGGGGATGGTGCTCGAGAACGAGGCGGTGGTCGGTTCGGTGAACGCCAACCGTCACCACTACGAGGTTGGCGCCGAGGCCCTGGCCAAGGCGGATCACTCATGGCTCCAGCGCGTGGTCAGCAGGCGGGTGCCCCTGGCCAATTTCGACCAGGCCCTCGCTCGGCAACCCGACGACGTCAAGGTCGTCATCGAGGTCGGTTCGCTGGACAGCGCTTCCTGATGGCCACGGCAGCATGGTGACTGCATCCCCGTGGCCGGCGGGAACACGCGAGATCGCTCCGGGGATCATCGAGATCGACACACTTCTCGGTGGGTGGGAGCGGATGACGGCCGGATACCTGATCAACGGCGATACCCCGATCCTCGTAGAGACGGGCAGTCAGAGCTCAGTGCCGGTGCTGTTGGGCGCGCTCGAAAGACTCGGGGTCGGAGCGGACGACCTTGCCGGCGTCGCAGTCACCCACATACATCTGGACCACGCAGGAGGAGTGGGAGATGTGGCGCGCGCATTTCCGTCTGCGACCATCTATGTGCACGAGAAGGGTGCGCGCCACCTGGTGGACCCGTCACGCTTGATCGATTCGGCCAGCCGTGTGTACGGACCGCTCCTGGACTCGCTTTACGGGCGGCTCGACGCGACTCCTGCCGAAAGGATCCACGTACTGGCCGACGGCGAGGAGATCCGGACCGGTCCCGACCACATCCTCACGGCCATCGACTCGCCCGGGCACGCCAAGCACCATGTGGCGTTGCACGATTCGTCGTCGGGCATCCTCTTCGCCGGCGACGCGGTCGGGGTGCGCCTTCCGGATGCCGGGGTTCTCCGTCCGGCTACACCGCCGCCCGATTTCGATCTCGATCAGGCGGTGAACTCACTTCACAAGTTCTCCCACAGGCACCCGACCGGGATCGCACTCGCCCATTACGGGTTGATCGGCGGCGCCGAACACGCTGAACAAGCCGAAGACCTACTGACAGAGGCCGAGCAGACGCTTCGCCAATGGGCTGACGTCGCGGAGAGAGCGTTCAGATCCGGCAACGACATCGCTGAGGCGCTCGCGGAAGCTTTCAGCGGCGACAACTCGCAAGTCGATCCTGAAAATCGCAAGAAGCTCGAGACCTTGAACGGGTTTCACTCAAACGCCGCGGGCTTCCGTCGCTGGCTCGAGAACACGACTTCTGCCTCTGCGTCTACTTCGTCTACCTCGCCTACGAAGCCGACCTCTACCTAATCCCGACGTCTACCTAACCCCGACCTCGTCTTCCGCCTCGACCTGGCCTAATACCCCGCCGCGTCGCTTTCCGCCCCGACCTCGGAGGAGAGGTAGGCCCCCCCTTCCCTCTCCTCCGAGGCCGTAGGACCTGTTCCCGGTGCCAGCCGGCTACTCCAACCAGCCGGCAAGCGCCCCGGCCCCCCGGTACTCACCGCCTACGTATTAGGCGTCAGCGTGAAAATCGTCGAGGTAACCACCGTCGTGGTGTGACGGATCTTTGCTTCGACGGTGTGGGGACCGATCTCACCCGAAGCTTTGGTGCCACGGATCTTCCCCATGCAGGTGAAGGTGCCGTTGCTCAGAACCGTTGCGAAGCAGACGTGGTATTTCGGATGCGCGGCCCCGGTCGAGGACGTCAGATAGAGGATCTTGATCGAGTCACCGGGGGTGAACCCGCTCCCGGTGACTGTCACGTGAGTGCGGATCGGTCCCGTGTTGGGAGAGATCGTGATGCTCGTGCTGGTGCCGACCGGCAGCACTGTGACCACCGCTACCCCGAATATCCCGCTCGATTCGTCCGTGGCCGTGATGGTGGATGCTCCGTCGGCCACACCGGTCACGACGCCCTGCGCGCCCGAAGCATTGGAGACCGTCGCATATTTCGTCTCGGAGCTCGACCAGGTGACCAAGTCAGTGAGGCTTTCCGTTGATCCGTCCGAGTAGATGCCGGTGGCGGTCAAGGCTTGCGTCGCCCCGACAGTGACGTCGGCGAATGGAGGCGACACTTCGATCGTCACCAAGACGGCCGGGAGAATGGTCACCGCCGCCACACCGAATATCCCCGATGACGGGTCGGTGGCAGTGACGGTTCCCGCCCCCGTGGCCACCGCGGTCACCTCTCCCTGCGAACCCGATGCGTTGGAGACCGTCAGGTAGGTCGATGACGAAGTACTCCAAGTCACGGAATCGGTGAGGTTCTGCTGCGTTCCGTCGGAGTAGATGCCGGTAGCGGTGTACTGGTCGGTCTCGCCCACCGGGATGTTGCCTACCGCCGGTGTGACAGAGATCGACAGCAGCACCGCGGGAAGAACCGTCACCACGGAGGTACCGAAAATCCCGGTTGTGGGATCGGTCGCCGTAATGGTGGAGGCCCCCACCGCTACCGCCGTGACCACACCCTGCTCGTGCTTGGCGTTCGACACCGTGACGTAATCGGTCTCCAGGCTCGACCACGTCACAGAGTCGGTCAGGTCCTGCTGCGATCCGTCGGAGTACTCGCCGATGGCGGAGAACTGCTCGGTCTCGCCCACAGGCAGGTTCGTGGCCCCGGGATTTACCTCGATGGCCAGGAGAACCGCGGGTAGCACGGTCACCTCTGCCACACCGGTGATGGCGCCGTCGGCGGCTTCGATGGTCGCCGCGCCGGTCGCCAGAGCGGTGGCCACGCCTTGCGAACCGGCCGAGTTCGAGATGGACACATCGTTGGTGGCCGAGCTCGACCAGGTGACGGTCTTGGTCAGGTTCTGGGTCGTCCCGTCGGAGTATTGCCCGACCGCGGTGAAGTCCTGGGTCTCCCCGACAGGAACGTTGGCGAGCGGCGGCGACACGGTTATCGCCACAAGAACCGCAGGCAGGATCGTCACCAGCGCCTCGCCGGTGATCGATCCGTCGGTGGCGGAGATGGTCGATGCGCCGGTCGCAACGGCGGTGACCTCGCCCTGGGTTCCCGCCGCGTTCGAGACGGTGGCGTACTGGGTCTCCGAGCTCGACCATGTGACCACGTCACTCAAATCTTGCGTGGTCCCGTCGGTGTAGATGCCCGTCGCGTGAAACTTCTCGGTCTCTCCGGCCGGAAGGTTCGAAGCGGTGGGGGAGACATCGATGGTCACGAGCTCGGCCGGCAAGACGGTGATGACGCCGAATCCGGTGATGGCTCCGTCGGTGGCGGTGATGTCGGATGCACCGGTCCCGACCGCCGTGGCGTCGCCCTGCGAACCGGCGGCATTGGACACCGAAGCGACGGTCGATGCCGATGTGGACCAGGTGACCGTGTCGGTCAAATTCTCCGTGGACCCATCGGACAAGTCACCGGTAGCGGTGAACTGCTGCGAGTCACCGAGCGGTACGTTCACAGCCCCTGGGGAGACGGTTATGCCGATCAGCACGGCCGGTAGAACGGTCACTTCGGCAGCGCCGAAGATGTCGCCGTCGGTCGCTTCGATCGTCGCCGCGCCGGTCGCCACAGCGGTGGCGTAACCCTGAGATCCCGAAGCATTCGAAACGGACACGTCGTTGGTTGCCGTGCTCGACCATGTGACCGTGTCGGTCAGGTTCTCGGTAGACCCATCCGAGAAGTCTCCGGTGGCGGTGAACTGCTGCGACTCGCCCACCGGAAGGTTCTGCGTCAGCGGCGAGACAGTGATCGCCACCAGGACCGCCGGGAGCACTGTCACCACCGCAGTGCCGGAGATCAGACCGTCGGTGGCGCTGACGGTGGAACCGCCGGTGGTGACGGCGGTGGCCAGTCCCTGCGATCCGGCCGCGTTCGAGATGGTCACGTCACTGGTCACGCTGCTGGCCCACGTGGCCGTGTCGGTCAGGTTTTCTGTGGTCCCGTTCGAGTACGTGCCGGTGGCGGAGAACTGCTGGGTCTCACCGGCCGGAACGTTGACCAGAGGCGGGCTGACACTTATCGACAGCAGTACGGCGGGGAGGACCGTTACCGCGGACGAACCGAAGATGAGCGAGTCGCTCGGGTCGGTCGCGGTGATCGTGGCCGCGCCCGTCGCTACTGCGGTCACCTCTCCCTCTGTTCCCGACGTGTTCGACACGGTGGCGTAGGTAGAAGAGGACGTGCTCCAGGTGACCGAGTCGGTGATGTTCGCGCTCGACCCGTTCGAGTAGGTGCCTGTCGCGGTGAACTGCTCCGAGTCGCCGGCCGCGATGTTGGCGGTGAGTGGTGACACCGCGATCGTGAGTAGCGCCGCCGAGATGACGGTCACGAGCGACTCACCAGTGATCGAGTCGTAGGCCGCCGAGATCGTCGAAGCGCCGGTGGCCACACCGGTCACATCGCCCTGCGAGCCCGAGGCATTGGAGACGGTGGCGTAGTTGGTTTCGGTGCTCGACCAGGTCGCCAGGTCGGTCAGATTCACGGTGCTGCCGCTGGAATAGGTGCCGGTAGCGGTGTACTGCTGCGATTCACCGACGGGAAGGTTCTCGACGGTCGGCGTGACGCTGATCGTCAAGAGGACAGCCGGGATCACCGTCAAGACTGCGGTGCCGGTGATCAGGCCGCTCTTGGCGCTGATGGTGGAAGCTCCTGTGGCCACGGCCGTGGCGTCACCCGTGGCCGAAACGGTGGCGTCTGCGGTGACGCTGCTCGCCCAGGTGACCGAATCGGTGATGTTCGCGGTGGACCCGCCCAGATAGGTGCCGGTGGCCGTGAACTGCTGGGTCTCCCCGAGCGGGACGTTCACCAACGTCGGTGTCACCGAGATCGAGACCAGAGTGCCCGCGGCCGAAGCCGGCAGAGCCGTGGCGATGCTGGTTCCGATTACTGCGGCCAGTGCCGTCAGCGCCGTGAGTACAAGGCGGAATGCCGCCCGTCGTCCGCCGAGCGCGTGCGTCCCCATCAAACTGCCCCCTTCGCCCCTTTACGAGGCACCCCCCTTGCCCCTTTGTCGAGGGCCTCCTTTCCCGTATCCGCGGGTTATGAAACTACGTCTCGTGGTCCGAATACGAAGAAGGTGCAACGAGGGGGTGGAGGGGGACACGGGGTTAGGGCGGGAACTCCCGAATACCAACAGAATCGATGGGATTACGAGGGTGCTATTCGGCCCGCCCGCTCAACCTCTGCTGGCCCGCCCGCTCTTCATCTATTGATGGCCGGCCTGGTGAGTGGTCAGCCGGGTGCTCTAGTGCGGGATCCGCACACCGGTCAGCTCCTCTGAGACGCTCCACAGACGCTCGGCCGTCTCCGTCGACCGGGCCTGCGGGACGAAAGAGACCTGCTTCGGGTAACCGCGTGTGCCGAAGAGCTGGTCCGGTCCGAAGTACTGCGCGCCACGAACCGTCGGGTTGGTCACTGCGTAGAGGGTGGGTAGCGCGCCCATGGCGGCCGACTGGGCGAACACGGCGTTTTCCAAATCGGTCATTCGTTGCATGAACTTCGAGCCGGTCATCTGCGGGCCCAGTCCCTGCAGATTGGTGGCCGCGTATCCGGGGTGGGCCGCAACCGAGATGAGCCCTTTCGAGGCGAAGCGTCTGTCTAGCTCCAGAGTGAACAGCTGGTTGGCGAGCTTGGTCTGGGCGTAGGCGATCCATTTGCTGTAGCGGCGCGTGCTCTGCAGATCGTCGAACTTGATGCGTCCGATCCGGGCCACCTCGCTCGACACGTTGAGAATTCGCGATCCCGACCTTGCCAGGAGCTCGTTCATCAGCAGCCCGGTGAGTGCGAAGTGTCCGAGATGATTGGTCCCGAACTGCATCTCGAACCCGTCGGCGGTCTCGCGCCGCGGGATAGCCATCACGCCGGCGTTGTTCACGAGGATGTCGATCCCCTCGTGGCGGTCGGCGATACCGGATGCGAACTCGCGGACCGACTTCAGGTTCGCCAGGTCGAGAGACTCGAGCCGCACGTCGGCATCGGGCTTCTTTGTTTTGATCCGCTCGATCGCCAGTGCGCCCTTGGCCTCGTCACGGCACGCGAGGACCACGGTCGCTCCGGCTCTGGCCAGTGCCAGTGAGGTTTCGTAGCCGAGACCGCTGTTAGCGCCGGTGACGACCGCCTTGCGGCCGGTCAGGCCCGGGATGTCCTTTGTGGTCCAACGTGCCATTCGCCCCTGCCGCTCGCTTCTTATCCCCGCCAGTCCCCGACCCGCCCTGCCCGCCGTTGCCGCTACTTGCCGTTGCCGCTACTTGCCGCTCGTGATCTCGGCGATGCGGTCGAGAGTCTTTTCCATGTTGGAACGCGTCTTGTCGGCCAGACCACCCAGGCGCAGGAAGAATTTCTGCTTGTCCTTCGAGATGTCCCAGCTTTCGCGGACGATCGTCCCGTCGTCTGTGGGCTCGAGCTCGTAACGCCAGATCCGGCCGGCCGTGAACTTGCCCGGCAGGCCCGGCGGACGAGCCTGCCACGCGATCCGACGATTCGGCTCGTACTCGATGACCTCGTTCTCCATGGAATACCCGATGCCCATCTTCATGGACATTCCGAACTTGGAGCCCAGGGCGAGCTTCTCGGGAGTGCCCTTCACCTGTTTGACGGTTCCCGAGCCGTCGATGTTCGGGTGCTCGGAGGCGTCGGAGATGAGGGCGAAGATCGCCTCGGGCTGCGCCTTGATGACTTTCTCGACGGTAACGACGTCGCCTTGCATGGCGCCTCCTTGCTAGAGGATTCAGGTCAAGTGCCTAGATCCGGCCTCAACATAGTGCTACCGGGACTTTTACGACCTGGCGGTGATCTCGACCACCGGGATCTTGCGCGAGGTCTTCTCCTGGTATTCGGCGAATCCCGGGTAGAGGCCGGCCTGCACTGCATATATACGGTCTCGCTCTTCAGCTGGGAGCGCTGCGGCCGCTGCTTCGTATTTATCGGTTCCCACCTCCACGGTTACCTCGGGATCAGCCACCAGGTTCATGTACCACTGCGGGTTTTCTGGAGCACCGGCCTTCGAGGCGAAGACGAAGCGGCGCCCGTCGTGATCCAGGTACATGACCGGGTGGACGTAATCGCGGCCCGACTTACGGCCCTTGGTGTGCAGGAGCAGGAGGGGAGAGCCCTTGAAAGGTCCTCCGACCACCCCGTCGTTAGATCGGAATTCCTCGATGATCTTGTCGTTCCAGTCACTCATGGTCTTCCTCCGAACTCGTAGTCGTACTCGTAGCCGCAGCCAGCGCTTCGTCGTCGGCGCTGAAATCGTTCATGTCAATGTTGTAGCCAGCCCACGCTCCGGCCAGGTATTCGTCGCCGGGTGGGTTTTCGAGGTCCCACGCAATGGTCCGGGCGAGGGCGCTCTGTTGATTCGTCTCTGTCCATCCAAGCACTTCGCGGATCTTCGTGGAGTCGATGAGCAGGTGCTGTCCGACGGCTGATGTAATGCGCAGATCCCGCGGAAGCTTCGAGTCGGGGACTGTCACGAGCTCGACGCTCGGGCCGGCTCCCGATGCTTCGATGATCTTCTCGGCCAGCAGTCGCGTGGTGAACGTCGACCTCTCGGCGACGTTGAACACCTCACCCGATGGGTACGCCTCGATGGCGAGGCGCGCTGCGAGTGCCACGTCTTCCACGTAGCAACGGCTGAAGAGAAAATTGCCCGTCCCGAAAGGGATCTTCGTTCTCTTCGCCCGGATTCGCCTCAGAATGAAATCCTGGCGCCGCTGGTAGTCGTGAGGGCCGTAGATGGCGACGAGCCGCAGAATCACTGCGCCCTTTGCGAGATATCGCTCCTCGACCTCGAGGTTCTCGTATTCGGGACCGTCGACGAACAGGTTCTCCCTTACCGCAGCGGTTTCTTCGATCGGGACAACGTCAGTCTGCGTATCGGAGTGCAGCGATCCGTAGGCCCTGTACACGTCGCAGCTGGATATGGCTAAGAGGCGGATACCCGCTGGCAGGGCACTCAGCGCACTGTCAGCCTGTGCGCCGTTCATCGCCGACACCTCGATGGCTGCGTCAGGGTGAAATCCTGCGATCTCCGGCGCGAAATTAGGCAAGTCCGCTCGATCACAGTGGAGGTGACTAATCGCGCCACCGCCACCGCCACCGAGATCTGTTGGTTCGTGATCACCCCGGTGGAGGACCATCACGTCGTGGCCGGAGTTGACCAGGCCGTCCACGATCGCCCTGCCAATGAAGCGGGTGCCTCCTAGGATTACGAGGCGCAACCTATGAGGCCCTTGTTTGTCTGGCGAGCCGGGCCGAGGCGATCGGCTTCAAGGAGCCAATTGATTCCATAGCCACGAGAATACGAAGTCGCCCCACACGGCCTGTCCCATCCCTTCGCAGTGGCCGCCCGCTCCTTCTGCGATGGTGAACCGCTTGAGTTGCCTGTCGCACTTGAGCGATTCGAACAGGCGGCTGCTCTGGCTGGCGAAGTCCCCCTCGCCCTCTGTCACCAGAGTGGGGCAGGTGATTCCGTCGACCACTCCCTCCAAGGTGAAGCCGATCATTGTGCGCAACCAACCCCCGAAGGTCTCGGCTCCCATGGCCTTCATGCGCGCTCCGTAGAACTCGAGATTTCGGGCCCCCGATAAGAAGCCTTCGAGTTGAGCCTCCATGTCCGGCTCCGAATCCTTCACTCGCTGCCAGTCCTCTGGGCTGAACATGTCGACGAAGCGCGAGGTGAAGTCGAATTGTCCTGGATCGCATACGAGAGCCCGGATCCGGTGCTCGGTGGCCGCCGCCCGCGGCGCCAGGTATCCGCCGAAGCTCCGTCCGATCACGATGATCGACGAAGGGTCGATGTAAGGCTGGGTTACCGTCCAGTCGATCAGCGGTGTGAGCACCGCCTCAAAGTCGGGACGCATCGGCACGTGGCCCTCCACGAGCAGGCCGCCTTGGCCCGGACCGTCGAACACGATCGCGTTCCATCCCAGTGCCAGTGCTTGACGGGCGCCGTACTTGTGCATTTCCTCTGCGGTCCCGTCGAATCCGCCCGGAAATATGACCATAGGTCGAGGCTCGCCCTCGTCACGACGACCACCCTCGCCGTGCCGACCACCCTCAGGACGGAACACGTATCCCCTGAGCGGAGCCGGATCGAACTCCACCTGCACCTCGTCGACCTGGAACGGCAAGTGGGGGATCGCCCGGCGGAACGCATCGCGCTGCGCTCTGTAGCCCCCGATCACCCGGTCGTCATCGAGGTCGTGCCTCAAGAAGAAGTACGCCTGCCGGTGGTACTCCGACGCACGCAGGAATGCTTTTCCGGCTTGGTCGTGCAGACCACTGTCGGCCGCGGTTTCGGCGTGCTCGAGAGCCTTGTTCGCGCTGGCCGACCATTCGTGGTGCCAGGCGTCGTAAGCGCCGGCAGGAACCCGCTGGGCCGTGGCGATCGATTCGCCGAGGTCTGCCGAACCCACATACGCGCCGATCAGGGTCCGCGCCATCTGCGCGTCCATGTCGGCATCTTCGTGGAGAGACACCGGATCCGCTGTCAGTACTCGGAGATCGGTTCGAACTTCGGTTCGCTCGGTTCTTCCTGCGTACCCCGTTCCAGGCCCACGAGAGCGATGATTGCCGCGACGACCATCACACCGGCCATCACATAGAACACGCTTCGCGTCGAATATGCGAAGTCGAGACGGATGAAGTGGGGGATCGAACCGACGTTTCCGTTCTTCGAGGTGGCACCCTGGGACTGCGAGACGGAAGCTGCGAGTGTCGTCGCTGCCTTGGAGGTGAGTCCCTTCTTCACGAATGAAGAGATGAGGTGGGAACGGAATTGCGACACGGCGATCGTTCCGAGGATGGCGAGCCCCAGGCTGGCCGAGTAGTTACGGACTGTCTGGGTGATGCCCGTGGCCTCTCCGTATGAGAGGCGTGACGCCCGGTTCACCGCGTCAGTGTTGGCCGGTCCGAGCATCAAACCGATACCGGCGCCCGAAAGGATGATGTCCCACGATTGCGAGTTGAAGTCGAGCTTGGTCACCTGCCCGGCCCACAGATAGAAGCCAACCGCGGCGAGGATGCATCCGGTGACCACCGCCGGCTTCGCACCGCGTTTGTCGAGGATCCTTCCGCCGATCTGGGCGGTGATGACGAATCCGATGAAGAAGTACAGAAGAACGAGGCCCGCCTTTTCCGCCGGCTTGCCGAGCGCGATCTGCGCGTACTCGCTGGCGAAGAAGAAGACGGGAATGAACACGATCATCGCTACGCCGAGAACCAGGTTCTCCACCAGGAACGCACGGATCTTGAAGATGCTCACCTGCAACAACGGAACCGGCGTGCGCGTCTCCACGAACCCGAATGTGACGATGAGGCCCAGGCCCACCGCTATGGATATTCCGATCCCCGGATTGCTCCAACCCCAGATGAGAGATTGCTGAAAACCGAAAACGCTGAGCGCGACGCCTGCTGCTATCAGGACTAGTCCCCTGTAGTCGACCTTGGCAGGTTTGAAACTGGTTACTGGCTTTGCGATGGCGGTCAGGATCAACGCGATTATCGCCACCGGGATGTTGACCCAGAAGATGGCGCGCCAGGTCCACTCCGTCAGATATCCACCCAGGATCGGGCCTATTGCCGTCAATCCGCCTGCGATCCCGAAGAACAGTGCGAGCGCCCGCCCACGTTCACGCAGCTCGAACGTCTGCACGACGATTGCCAGCGCGGCCGGGAACATGAAAGCCCCACCCACTCCCTGGACGGCCCTGAAAGTCACGATCCACGCCTCGGCGGCGCTTCCTCTAGGCGTGAGCCCGCACATGGCCGATGCCAGGGCGAAGATGATTACGCCCAGTATCGTCATCTTGCGGTGCCCGACGGTGTCTGCCAGCCTGCCTCCGAATGCGAAGAGTGCGGCAAGAGACAGCAGATAAGCGTTGACCGCCCATTGCACTCCCGTGCTCGACAGACCGAGCTCCCTTTGAATTTGTGGAACCGCGATGGAAACGATGGTCTGGTCGATGAACGTCATCGAGACGGCGAAGATCATCGCGGCAAGAACGAGGTTCCTCGATCGTCCGACCGGCTGCAACGCAGTCACGAATTGCCCCTGAGCATGCGTCTGACGGTACACCCTGACCAGTGCTGCGAACGTCGAAAACGCCTGTGGCACCGATCATGAGAATCACCGTTGTGTGGCAAGGGTGAACGCATTGAGAGCAGGCCTGTGAACCTCGCAATTGCAGCCACCGTATTCCCGATCATCTTTATAGGGGAGCTTCCCGACAAGACGATGTTCGCGTCGCTCGTGATGTCCACCCGCGGCCGTCCGCTGTTGGTGTGGCTCGGTGCTGCGGCTGCATTCACGGTCCACGTGGTGATCGCCACGACCGTGGGAGTAGCTCTGTTCCACATCGTGCCGCACAGAGTTCTCGAGGCCATCGTCGCATTCCTCTTCCTCGCCGGAGCGGCCCTCGCTCTTCGCGAAGGCCTCCGGGAGCGCAAACACGAAGAGGATGAGGAAAAGCTGGTGGAAAAGGAGGCCGAGGTCCATTCCCGGCGTACTCTCACGACGGCATTCGTCGTCATATTCATTGCCGAATGGGGCGATCTGACCCAGATACTGACAGCCAACCTGGCCGCCCGATACCACTCGCCGATCTCGGTGGGGGTGGGCGCCGCGCTTGCTCTATGGGCGGTCGCGGCGCTCGCCGTAATCGGAGGTCAGAGTCTCCTGAGATTCGTCAACATAATGACCGTCAGATTTGCAACGGCCATCATCCTGGTCGCTCTCGCCGGATACGCGGCCTGGAACGCGGCATGATGCATGACAGAGGTGGTGCGTGCCTTAGGTGGCAACCTCAACCACAAGGGCACTCTTCTCGATACCATCAGGCGATATGAGCAGGATCGCAATTACCCGCCGCAATCTGCTCCAAGCCGGACTCTACGGTGGGCTGGGCGCCGCGCTGACGGCATGCTCGGAAACGGTTCACAAGGCGGCTTCCACCAAACCTGCGGGTTCTGATATCGGGGCAATCGACCACCTGGTATTCCTGATGTACGAAAACCGGTCTTTCGACCACTACTTCGGAACGTATCCAGGCGTTAGGGGCTTCGACGATCATCCCGCGGGCGAACTTGGTGCGTTCGCTCAGGCGTGGCCCGGAAACGACACACTCGATCCTCCCGGAGTCCTACTTCCATACCATCTCGACACCACCCACCAGACGGCGGAGTGCACATACGACCTGTCGCACGCGTGGACCGCCCAGCATCAGTCGTGGAACGGCGGGTCGATGAGCGACTTCGTCAAGGTCCACACATCTGCGCAATACGAAGGACCGGTTCACGGCCCCCTGACCATGGGCTATTACACCCGTGAGGATCTGCCCTTCTATTACGCGCTGGCGGACGCGTTCACCATCTGCGACAACAATCATTGCTCGGTATTCGGACCCACCGACCCGAACCGCCTGTTCTACATGTCGGGGACGAACGACCCCGACGGCATCGCCGGCGGCCCGATTATCACGACCAACAGCGATCCGCAATCAATGTGGAGCGTTTCGTGGAAGACGATGCCGGAGGTTCTCGAGCAGGCCGGCGTGTCGTGGAAGTTCTACAACCCGCCGGGCAAGGAGTTCGTTCCTACCCAGGCGCTCGCCAAAGAGGTCAGCCTGAACATCATGATGTACTTCGAGCAGTTCAAAGAGCCGTCGAGCGAACTGTTCAAGAAGGCATTCCTCTCCACGTTCCCAGCCGACTTGGCGCACGATGTCGCCACCGACAACCTTCCCGCCGTTTCATGGGTCATACCGACCACTTTCCCCGTGGATCACTGCGAGCACCCACCTGCTCCGCCCGCGCTCGGCGAGTGGTACACGAGCCAGGTGCTCGAGGCGCTCACCTCCAATCCCAAGGTCTGGGCGCGTACCGCTCTGATCATCAACTACGACGAGAACGACGGGTTCTTCGACCACGTTTCGCCACCCACTGCGCCGGCCGGCACACCGGGCGAGTACCTGACGGTGGATCCTCTCCCCGATACGGCCGGAGGGATAGCGGGCCCCACCGGATTAGGCATCAGGGTCCCGATGATGGTCGTCTCACCCTTTAGTCGGGGTGGCTATGTGTGCTCTCAGGTTTACGACCACACGTCGTGTCTGCGCCTCATCGAGACCAGATTCGGTGTCAAGGTTCCGAACGTGTCCGACTGGCGGAGAAAGACGGTTGGCGATCTGACCGAGGCTCTGCACCTGAGCCACTCCGAAACGACCACGCCCGCTCTTCCCGCCACATCACAAAGTCCCCGTTCTGTAGCCACGGAATGCCAGGCAGTTCAGCTGCTCGAGCTGAACGTCAACACACCGGCTTATCCGATTCCCGTGCACCAGCAGATGCCGACCCAGGAACCGGGCTCCAGACCACAGGTCTGACCGGGCTCCAGACCACAGGCCTGACCGCGCCCTCTGCAAGCTCCCGCACCTACGAACTGAGGACCTTCGTCCTGCGGTACTCCGTGGATTGTTGGGTCTCGAGAACTTGAACCGAATCCTGTGCGTCCTGCGGGATGCCAAGGTGGAAGCCCTGAGCGAGCCGGCAACCGAGCCGACGCAACTGCATCACCTGCGCCGGCGACTCCACGCCTTCTGCGATGGCCGTATGGCCGAGAGTCTGCGCCAGCTGGACAATGGCCGGAGTGAGGCCACGGGTAGGCAGTTCTTCCTTGATGGAGCTCACGAATGTCCGGTCGATCTTGATGATGTCGATGGGGAGGTGCTCCAGGTAGGAGAGCGATGAGTACCCGGTCCCGAAGTCGTCCAGGGCTATGCGCACTCCGAACGTCTTGAGGGTGGCGAGGTTGTAGGCCGCTATCTCCCGGTCGCGCATGACTGCGCTCTCGGTGATCTCGACGATCAGCTTGGACGCGGCGACCCCCGTCCGATGGAGGATGGCGGTGACGTCGTCGGCCAGGGAGGTGTCGATCAGTCTCCGTGAGGAGAGGTTCACGCTCATCGACAGGGCCGGGTCGTACTCGAGCTGCCACTCGCGCAGCCGGTTGCAGGCTTCGATCATCACAAAGGAGTCGATCCTGTTGATCAGGTCGGACTCCTCGGCGAATGGAATGAAGGAGATCGGCGCGAGCAGACCGCGTGTGGGGTGCTTCCACCTCGCCAGAGCCTCGAAACCCACGATCGATTCGGTGTAGAGGTCGACGATCGGTTGGTAGTGCACGACGATCTCGTTGCCGTTGAGCCCGTCGAGTGCCTGGTTGAGGTGCGCCTGGACCTCCATCCGGGCCACTGCGTTCTCGTGCATGTTGCTCTCGAACTCTTCGTAACGGTTCTTGCCCCGTTCCTTTGCGGTGTACATGGCGAGGTCGGCGTTTCTGAGCAGCTGATCGCTCGTGATGCCGGGAGAGTCGAAGGTGATCCCGATGCTGACGGTGACCGATACGTCGTTGTTGGCCACCGACACCGGGGTATCGAGCGCAGTGAGGATCCGCTTGGCGAGAGTGACGGCGTCCGAGCGGTCCTTGATGTCCTCGACCAGCACGGCGAACTCGTCGCCGCCCAACCGGGCGGCTGTGTCGACCCTTCTGAGGCAAGAGACGATGACCTCCGCCACCCGCCGGAGCATCTCGTCGCCGGCGCCGTGACCGAGGCTGTCGTTGACGGTCTTGAAGTTGTCGATGTCGATGAACAGCACCGCCAGGTGCGCCTGCGCCCGCTCGAGCCTGGCCGCAGCGTGCTGCAGGCGGTCCTGGAAAAGGGCCTTGTTGGCCAGTCCGGTCAACGAGTCGTGGAAGGCCTGATACGACAGCTCCTTTTCCAGTCGCTTTCGATCCGTCACATCCCTGAAGCTCCACACGCGTCCCACAGCCACGCCTTCGACGCGCTGGGGCTTCGATCGGCGCTCGAGGACGCGGCCGTCTTTGAACTCGATGACGTCTTCTGACTCCGCCTCGGGCTGGGAGTAGAGCTCCTCGATCTTCGAGACAAAATCGGCCGGCATGAGAAGCTGATCCGCGGCGTGCTTTATCGCTGCCGCGTCGGAGGTCGATTCGACAAACGACTCAGGGAAATTCCACATCTCGACGAAGCGCTGGTTGAAGCTCGTGATCATGCCGTCGAGGTCGACGACGAGGATCCCGTCCGCGGTCGAGTCGAGCGTCGCCGTAAGGAGAGAAAGGGCGTTTCTGAGTCGCGACTCTGCTATGGAACGGGCGGTGATGTCGTGTGCGGAGATGACGAATCCGGACACTGTCGGATCATCGAGAAGGTTGACGATCGCCAGCTCGAACGGAACCGTCTCGTCGCCCGGGTAACGCAGAAGCGGGACCTCCACCGTCACGGGATTGGATGTGGATGCGCCCTCACGGGCCAGGTCCAATGCCGCGGCCAGTGCCGGACGGTCCGACGCTTCGACCAGGTCGCCGAGTGGCCTCTTCTCGACCAGCTCCGGATCATGGCCCAACAGTCGCGTGAGCGCACCGGACACCGATTCGATGATCCCATCCGATGACACGAGCATCGTGACCGAAGAAGAGTTCTGGACGAGCGAGCGGAATTGAGCCTCTTGACTGCGTGCCACCTCGAAACGGCGACGGTCGGTGACGTCACGAAGGCACAGCAGGACTGCGCCTTCCTCGAACCACCCGATGGGAGAACCTATTACCTCCATCAGGCGCCAACCCTCGACGGTGTCGACGCGCAATTCGATGGCGGTGCCGACATCCTTGTCCTGAACGGTGACGAGCGATCGCAACGCGAGCTCGACGTCATCGGGGTGCAGGAGCTCGAGACCCGATATGCCGAGGGAGCTGTCCAATGGGCGGTTGAACAACCGCTCGGCGGCTTCGTTCGCCCATCTGACGCTTCCCGCTCCGTCGATGACGACCAGCACGTCTGGCATCGCCTGCAAAAGCAGTGAGTGCAACACGTCGCCGGTCGGCTGACGGGTGCGATCTAGCTGGTGGTCAGACGACGCTTCTGGCACAATTGCGCTATCGACGCCGGTCGGCTGACGGGTGCGATCTAGCTGGTCAGAAGACGCTTCTGGCACAATTGCGTTATCGACGCCAGGGATGCATAGCTGAACAGTCCAGAAAGATTGCCGCGGTCAAGCCCTTCTCAAATCGGCTGGAATGTTTCGGTTTTCAATCCCAACAGCGGCACAACAACGATGAAAGCAAGCCGATATGTCACGTAGAGTATCGATAAATCCCACGGTTAGTGGACCAGTAATCCCAATCACTTTCCGGGTATTTCCGAATCAATTCTTGAGAGCGGTGAGTTCGTACGTGTCGTAATGAATGACAAAACGGCCGCCGAGCTTTGTCAGCTCTTTGTCGAGCTCCCGCAGCAATTCCGACAATTCGTCGGCCGGCAACAGGCGGTGATCGCTCGAGGTCCGGACGTGGCCGAGCCATTCGTCGACCGCGTATTCCCGCTCCCACTCGTATTTGCGACGCTCGATCGAGTCGAATCCACCGCACTCCTCCAGTGACACGGCGACTGGGTCACGGTCGAGATCGGCCTTTTCCTTGCCCATCAACGTGTACAGGAGAGGACTCTTTCCGATTAGGTGCGGAGCCAGCCGTTCGTAGACCTCGAAGAGGACGTCGGTGACCTCTTTCGAGTAGGACTGGCGGTTCCAGAACACGGCGAACCTCGCCCCCGAGTGCAGGCAATTCGAAGCGGCCCGGGCGCCTGGCAGCGGATCGATCCAGTGCCAGGCCTGTCCCGAGACGAGCAGATCGAACTGCCGGCCCTTCGAGTCCCATGTCTCGAACTTCCCGACCTCGACGGTCACACCGTGGGCGCGGGCGTACCCGGCCATACGCTCATCTACTTCGACCCCGAGAACGTTGCATCCTCTGGCTATGAAGATCCTGCTCACGATCCCGGTACCGCATCCCACGTCGATCACGTCGGTGGGGCCGTCGGCCATCAGGTCGTCGACCAGCGCGGCCGGATAGCTCGGCCGCGCCCGGTCGTAAAGGTCAGGGTCTTCGCCGAAGGATTCGGCCCTCCGTCTGTCTTCGTAGAGCGGGGTCATCGTTTGATCTTGGCATGACCCCGCTCTGCCGTGACCTTCAGGCCTACTTCACCGTCTCCTTCAGCGTCCCGGTCTTCTGCACGTAATCGGGCGATCCGCCGTAGGTTGCGGAAACCTTCACCGGAGACTTGAGCATTCCCTTGGCGAGCTTGCACGTAGCGGTGCCTGAAGGCGAGAGCGTCGCCGGGTTGGTGCCCGTGCATGCGAGGCTCCCGCCCGGCAAGAAGCTGAACGTCACCGTCCCACCCGGCACCCCGCTTCCGGGAGCGGCTGCGGAAACCGTTGCGGTGAACGTGACCGCCTGGCCGGAGTTCGCCGGGTTCGCCGAAGAAGCCACAGTCACGGTCGTCGGATCCGGGTTGATCTGCTCGGTACCGGTCGATTGGCTCGGCTCATAAGAACCGTTCCCCTGATACCCGGCTTGGATGCTCAGGGGTTCTGCCGCCGGAGTTATGTCCGCAGCAGGGACTGTGCAGACAGCACCTTTTCCGCTCTTGATCGTCTGGGCGTTGCCTCCGTTGCAATTGAGCGCCTGGTTGGTGCCGTTCGTGACCGAAAAGTCGACGGTCCCGCCGGGCGAACCTCCCGCAGGTGCGACGGGTTCGACGCTGGCGGTGATCTTCAACGTCTCGCCGGTCAACGCGGGACTGGAGGTCTCGGTGATCACCGTCTGGGTCGACGCGGCGGAAACCGATTCGGTCACCTGGTTCGAGGTGGATGCGCCGAAGTCCGTCGATCCCTCGTAGGTCGCCGTGACGGTGAACTTGCCGGTGGTGGCGTAGCTGGCCGGGCAGGTGGTCTGGTCGGGCGACGAATCGTCGAGCGTGACGATGCACAGAGTCCCGCTGGAGTCGGCGAACTTCACCGTTCCCGTTGGTGTTCCACTTCCGGGCGACTGGGCCGCTACCGCCGCGGTGAACAGGATCTGCTGGCCGGCTTGGCTGTTGGTGACGTTCGCGGACAACGTGGTCTGGGTCGCGGCCGCGGAGATCCTCTCGGCCTGCGGCCCCGACGCGGAGCCGTCGAAGTTCGGGTCGCCGGCGTAAGAGGCCGTCACCGAGTCAGTCCCCGGGTTGGAGTACGTGACCGTGCACGTGGCCTGGTCCTCACCGTTGAGCGTGGAAGTGCAAAGCGTCCCCGCGTTTGCGGTGAACGTGACCTTGCCGGTGGCGGTGCCTGCACCCGGCGCTGTCGGAGTGACGGTGGCCGTGTAGGTGACGTGCTGTCCCACGACCGCAGAAGAAGCGTTCGTCGAGATCGACGTCGTGGTATCCGCGGCGACGATGCTCTCGGCTTGTGCTCCCGAGGACGACGAGGTGAAGTTCGAGTCACCCGCATAGCTGGCGGTGAGCGAGTCGGTGCCGGTGCTCCCGTACTTGGTCGTGCACGTGGCCTGATCGGCGGAGTCGAGCGCCGAGGTGCAGATCGTGCCTTCCTTGCCGGAGAACGTGACGTTCCCGGTGGCTGTCCCCGCACCCGGAGCGACCGCGGACACCGTGGCGGTGTACGTCACCAATTGGCCGACCACCGGTGAGCTCTCACTGGTCGAGATCGACGTAGTGGTGGAAGCCTCGGATATCGAGACGCCCTGTGCCGGTGACGAGGTCGACGATGCAAAGTCGGTGCTTCCGTCATACGTGGCGGTCACCGAGTCGGTTCCGGTGGCCGGGTAGGCGGTGGCGCACGTGGCCTGGTCGGTGGCGTCACCGTTCAGCGATGTGGTGCAGAGCACTCCCGAGTCACCGGAGAATGTGACCGAGCCCCCGGGCGTTCCGGTGCCGGGGGACGACACGGCGACCGTCGCGGTGAACGTGACGCTCTGGCCGACAACGGGACCGGCGTTGTCGACACTCAGGGTCGTCGTGGTGGGAGCCTCTTGCACCGATTCGGAAAGAGGCGCCGAAACCGATGATGCGAAGTTGGTGTCGCCGCCATACGACGCCGTAACCGTGTCGCCCTGAGTGTTCGAGTACGTCGTGTCGCACGTGGCTGTGTCGGGGCTGCTCTGGCCGAGAGCGGCGCCGCTGCAGATCGTTCCGCCGTTTCCGGCGAAGGTAACGCTTCCCGTCGGCGTGCCGGCGCCCGGGGCGGTCGGGGTGACCGTCGCTGTGTATGTGACCGGTTCGCCCACTACCGGAGACGTGGGCGACGAGATGATCGACGTCGAGGTCTGGGCCTGGCCGATCGCCTCGGTCTGCGGCTGTGAGGTCGAGGAGCCGAAGTTGCCGTCGCCCGCATATCCGGCGCTGACCGAGTCGGTGCCGACGGACGTGTAGGTGCTCTGGCACGTCGCCTGATCGGTGGCTGCCTCGTTGAGCGTCGATGTGCACAGCGTTCCCGAGTTCCCGGTGAACGTCACCGTGCCGGTGGGGGTCCCCGCGCCGGGCGAGGTCGCGGTGACGGTGGCCGTGTACGTGACCTGCTCGCCTACAACGGGACTGGCATCCGACGACGAGATCGTCGTGGTCGTCGACGCGGCACCGATGCTGATTGCCTGCGGCGGTGCCGACGAGGATGTCGAGTCGTTCGTGTCACCCCCGTAAGAGGCGGTCACCGAGTCGGATCCGGATGCCGGGTACGTCGTCTGGCACGTGGCCTGGTCGCTGGCGTCCCCATCGAGTGTTGTGGTGCACAACACACCGCTCGAACCGGTGAAGGTGACGTAGCCGGTGGGGGTTCCTTGACCGGGGGAGACCGTCGCCACCGTGGCGGTATATGTCACCGGTTGGCCGACCACGGGCGAGTTGGTCGTGGTGGCCAGGGTTGTCGTGGTCGAGTCCTGCGCGATCGACTCCGCCTGAGACGACGACGAAGACGTGAGGTCGTTCGAATCACCTCCGTATGCCGCGGTGACCGAGTCGCTTCCGGCGGATGTGTAAGCGATGGTGCACGTGGCGGTGTCCGTCGCACCCTCATCGAGGGTGGAGGTACACAGCGTTCCCGAGTCACCGGTGAAGGTGACTGTTCCCGTCGCCGTACCTGCCCCCGGAGACACCGGTGCCACCGTGGCCGTAAAAGTGAGCGACTGACCGACCACGGGAGTTGCGTTGGATGACGACAGGGACGTGGTGGTCGAGTCCTGGCCGATCGTCTCTGACTGCCCGCTCGACGTGGACGTCGCATAGTTCGAGTCCGCGTTGTAGGTCGCGGTGACCGAATCGCTCCCGGGCGCGGCGTAGGTCGCGGTGCAGGTGGCTTGATCGGAAGTGTCCTCGTCGAGAGACGTCGTACATAGCGTCCCCGCGCTCCCGGTGAAGGTCACAGTTCCGGTCGGCGTTCCCGTACCGGGCGATACCGGCGCCACAGTCGCGGTGTAGGTGACCTGCTCGCCGACGACCGGCGTCGCGTCACTGGTGGCGAGCGACGTCGTCGTGGCAACGGCGGGCGTGGTCGATGACTGGAGTGTCACCACCATGATGTTCCGGTAAAGCGCCGGATCGTCGGTTCCCACGGTGTACTGGTCCGAGGGGTTCGTCCCGAGCACGGTGCCGGCATCCACGATGGGCTTGGGGAGCCTGTAGCCGGCAAAGACCATGGTGAGGGTGCCGTTCGGGTTCTGCACGACGCTCGGTCCATAGGCCCGGCCGGAGTAGTAGGCGGAGACCCCGAGCGGGCCGCCACTGGCGTCCTGGGTCGAGGATGCACTGAACGTGTAATCGGTGCTGACAAGGTCGACCGGGACGCTCCAGTCCTGGCCGTTGGTCGACGAGGAGTAGAAGATCTGATTGAAGGAGTCGCTGTCGCCGTCGGCGGCCCAGGCTCCCGACAGGAACAGGCCGTAGCTACCGTCGGGATTGGTGATGATCGAGCCGGCCGAACCGACGAACCGCATCTCGGTGGCGTCTGACTGCCCGCCCGCGTACTGGTCGAGGTTCGACGGGCTGGTCTGCAGATTGGGATCGTTGATGCCGGTGTAGCTGGAAGCCTGGGTGGTGCCCTGGTCGCTGATGATCCCGCTGTTGGCGAGTCCAGAATCCGTAAAGTTGATGCCGTCGGATGTGTAAGCGACGCGCAACAACGACAGGTCCTCGTTGTTCTTCATCAGCTTGGCCACGTTCTTGGCCGACGGGGCCGCCCCTGCGCCTTCACCGGTCTCGTTCAACGTCCCGGTCGGGACGATGGCCGCGCCAGGTGCACCGATCATGCTCGTGGCGTTGTACTGGTCGGTGGTCGGGCCCGATGTGTTGCATCCGGTGAGCGTCGTCGAGGTTTCTCCGGTACAGGTCACCGACACGATGTCGGAGGCTGTTATGTCGCCCATGTAGACGGTGACCGGACTGGCAGAGGTCACCGAGCTCGGAGAGGGCATGTCGCTCGGCAGCCCGCCCACGCCCTGGAAAGATGCAGAAGGCGTGAAGGTGAGGTTGAAGTTGGTGCCGAATGTGACGGACCCGGAATTGGTGGTGGTACCGGCCACGTAGTAGTTGAGGATCTTCTCGGTGTACATGACCGCGGTGTAGCCCGAGGGAAGGCCGGGGTAGCTGGGCAGTACGCCCACTATCCCGTCGGGAGAGATGAGGCCGTTGGTTTGGGCCGTTGCGGTCGCCGGCACGATCGGGTCGGAGGTCAGGACCGATCCGGTGGTGTAGGCCAGAGGGGCATTACCGGGACCGGTGGTGCAGTTCTCGATCTTGGTCGTCGGGCTGGCGTTCGACTGGGCGCAGTAGATAGCGACGCCGTTCAGGTAGAGACGGTTTGGCGCGTTTGCGTTCAGGATGTAAGCGGTCGTCTGGGTCACGAAGCTCACGCCGATCGAGGCGAGACCCCCGTCGCCGCTCGTCGTGTTCGGGCCTGCGGGGACCGTCCCCGACCCCGTTGAACCGGTGGTCGTGCCGATGACCTGCTCGATGAGGTCGTTCGGGTTGATGGTGATCCCGTCCGATGCTGTGGTCGTACATCCGGTCAACGAGGTTGACGTCGAGCCGGTGCACTTGATGACGGTGCCGGCATTCGGGGTGGGCGTGGCGTTCAGGTCCACGAACCCGCCGGCAGATGAGTTAGCGGTCAACTGCTCGGGTGAACCCGCCAGACCGGTCTGGTTCAAGGGGATGGTGACCGGTGTGCCACCGGTGAAGGGAACCGTGAACGACGTCGTGTTCGTGGCAAAGGCATCCGGGTCGATGCCGACTTCTTCTGTGGAAGGAACGCCGTTCAGAGGGTCCGAGTTCGTGGGGTTGAGCGTGTGTACGAGCATTCCGACACCGACGTTGTCGCCGGCCGGGCGCTGCAGGGTGTAGAGCCTGCTCGTTCCACCGATCGTGAGCACGTTCGGGTGACCCTGCCCGTCGTCGTTTATGTCAGCGGACGGGCAGTATCCGGGGTTCTGCTCGAGAGCCTCGCCCTCGTATGTCCAGTCCTTGCCGTTGTCGGTCGACTTGGCCACGACGATGGCTTCGTCGGTGTCTTTCGGCCGCCAGTCGAAGTATCCGGTCAGCGAGCCGTCGGAGTTGCGCACGATGTGCGGGAAGTACGCGGGTGCAAACGGAAGGGTCGTGCCGGCAGGCTGGCGCTGCGGCGAGCCGGCGGACGCGGTCACCTGGTTGCCGGTGCCGCAGTAACCGGCGAGGGGACCGGGCGTTCCGACGGTGCCGCTCGGGTACGGGGAGTCACCGTCAGTCCCGCTGTCTGCGGCGGGATAAACGGCGAGGTTGGGGTAGCTGTCGGCCTCTGCTCCGCCTGGCGTGTAGGTGGGAAGGAGGGTTCCCGGCGGGACGGTGGCGTAGTCGGGGAAGTCCGGGTCGCCCTGGGAGGTGTTCCACGGAGCCGAGCTCGTCCCGTTCGAGATGGTGGTGACCAGAGGCGCCGCCGCCACTGAATAAGCGGTATCGCCGTTGGCGCCGTAACGGATATGGGATCCGGCCCCGCTCAGTTGACTGGTGAGGATCGCAGCTCCTGTGAGCGCACCGAGCAGAGGAATCACAATGCCGAGACGCAGGAGCGACGAAGCGATGCTCCGGCGCCTTCCCACTCGACCTTGAACGCGTTGTGTCATGCGACGAAGCAACTGAATTCCTCCTCGAAAGTCCGCCGGACCCGGACAAAGCCATGGCGGTCTTAACAGTCAGGGATTCGGCTTTTCAAGGTGAATGCAAAGATTCATCTTTGCGGCACCCTGTGTTCGCGCGTCATTCACTTGCGGTCGACTTTTCCAGAGCTTTTCCATAGCCACCGGACTCCGCGTACCCGTGTACCGAGAAAGGACCACGGCCCGAAAACTGATTTGTGATTTCAGCCGGGCGATTCATTGGCTATGTAAACAGCCCCAGCGATCAGCGATCAGCGATCAGCGATCAGCTGCGTGGAGCCGGATTCCGTTTGAGCGACCGGCGTCGTTGCAAGCGCATGTCGAGAACCTTGAGGCGTTGATCGAGGACCTTCTGGACCGGGTGTGCCGGCAGATCGAACTCGTCGGTCCCTAACGAAGCCAACGAGGTCTCCTTCGAGCAGATGAACGAGGCTCGCTTTCCGTCGCGGTAGTCGTGCATCCCGGTGAAGTCCCTGACCGACCGGAGAGGGATAACGACAGTGGCGTACCCGAACTGCTGGGCCAGCTGTGCGACGGCGCGCCTGGTCGGCACCAGCACCAGCTCGTGATCGATCGCGTTGCGAGTGTCCTGCGTCTTTTCGTGGTCGAGCTCCAAAATGGCACCCGGGAGTAAGGAGACCCGGGTATCGACCAGGAGGAGGTCGGTGTTGCACGCCGAGATCTTCTCGAACAGGTCCATCGTCTTGCTGACGTGGTAAAGCAAGCCGAGACATAAAACCACGTCGAATGGGCCGTATGAGTCGTAGGGGTAACCAAAGACGTCACCGTGCTCGAACCTGTACCTGTCCCGGTCGATGCCTTTTGCCCTGAATACCAGATTCGACTGATCGATATGCATTTGACGCCCGTCAATACCGAAAACAAAGTCGGCGCCGGCCTCGATCGCTTTGAGGGACCAGTACCCGGCGTTGCAACCCAGGTCGAGAACCCTTTTCCCTTTGAGACCACCGGTCAGCTTCACCAGGGGTTCGAAAAAATGTCGTGCGCGTTCACGATGTCTGTTCGCGCTGTATTGATTTCGGGCGTGCGTTTTGACTCCGCCCAGGTCGAATTCGTAGTGCCAGACCGGAAAACTTTCGATTGCCGACATGAGCTCGGTATCAGTCATTCTCTCGACGCTCATCGATCCATCTCTTTTCGAGGATCTGTGGGCTCAGATGTGGCCCTGGGCGGGCATAAGGCAGATCTGGTGTTCTATTTCCGCCTATTTGGTACAGCTGCTTTAACCAAAACTGCTGTCACGCATTTCTGCTCAATGGGACCATACTGCAC